>DALYHR010000024.1:0-15106 GCA_031970775.1 Burkholderiaceae bacterium
GCAATAACGTGGTCTGCCCGCTGCACCGCTGGACTTACGGTCTGGGCGGTGAGCTGCGCGGTGCGCCGCACTTTCCCGAAGATCCCTGCCTGAACCTGCGCCGCTATCCGGTGCAGAGCTGGAACGGCCTGATCTTCGAGATGCCCGAGGCTAAAGGTCTGGCCGGTGAGCGCCGGGTCGCCACCGATCTGGCCGATCTGGTTCCGAGCGGCATCGCCGGGCAGCTGGACTTCAGCGGGTACGTCTTCCATCGCACGGAGATGCATACCTGCAACTACAACTGGAAGACCTTCATCGAGGTCTATCTGGAGGACTATCACGTCGTGCCGTTCCACCCCGGGCTGGGCAACTTCGTCACCTGTGACGATCTGCGCTGGCAAATGGGGCAGGAGCACTCCGTGCAGACCGTCGGCATCTCGGCCGCGGGCGGCCGGTTGCTCGGGCGCTCGGGCTCGCCGGTCTACGAGCGCTGGCAACAGCAGGTGCAAAGCGTGCAGGGTGATCGCGCGCCGCAGCACGGCGCGATCTGGCTGACCTATTACCCCAACGTGATGGTCGAGTGGTATCCGAACACGCTGGTGGTTTCGACGCTGTACCCGCAGGGGCCGGACAAGACGCTCAATGTGGTCGAGTTCTATTACCCCGAGGAAATCATCGCTTTCGAGCCCGACTACGTTCGAGCCCAGCAGGCAGCCTATATGGAAACCTGCATCGAGGACGACGAAATCGGCGAGCGCATGGACCAGGGGCGCAAGGCGCTGATGATGCGAGGTGACAACGAGGTCGGTCCCTATCAGACGCCGATGGAGGACGGCATGCAGCACTTCCACGAGTGGTATCGCCGGCGGATGGGCTGGACCGGCCTCGAAGGCTGAGTCGGGTTGAGCTCCCGCCCACCTGCCGCCGCCGCGATGTCCGCAGTCTGGTCGATGGTGGCGTCAGCGCTGTTGTTTGCCCTGATGGGGGTGTGCGTCAAGCTGGCCTCCGGTCGGATGGGCACGGCCGAAGTCGTGCTGCTGCGCGGTCTGTTCGGCGCCCTGTTCACCTGGGTGTTGGCGCAAGCGCAGGGGGTCGATCTGCGCACTACCGTCCCGCAGCTGCATCTGCGCCGCGGACTGACTGGCGGTGTGGCGCTGGCGCTATGGTTCAGTGCACTGGCCGGGCTGCCAGTGGCCACGGCGATGACGTTGAACTACCTGTCCTCGATCTGGCTGGCGGTCTTTCTGGTCGGGATGGCCTGGATGGGGCGGCGCGGTCCGGTCCCCCGGCGGCTGCTGGGAGCGGTGCTGTTGGGTTTTGCCGGTGTGGTGTTGGTGTTGAGGCCCAGCGTCGAGCAGCAGCAATGGCGTCCGGCGCTGTCCGGACTGCTGTCCGGCTTGGCCGCAGCAGCAGCTTATCGGCAGATCGTTGCGCTTGGCCGGGCCGGAGAGCCTCAAGCCCGCGTGGTGTTCTATTTTTCGTTGACCGGCGCAGCGGTCGGCGCAGTCTGGTTGCCTTTCACACCGGAGCCGTGGGTGTGGCCCGATCTTCGGGGCTGGACGCTACTGCTGGGGGTGGCCGGTTTCGCCACGGCGGCCCAGCTGTTTCTCACTCATGCCTACGCGGTTGGTAAGACCCTGGTCAATGCCAGCCTGCACTATCTCGGCATTGCCTTTGCGTTTCTCTTCGGTGTGGTGCTGTTTGACGATCCGGTCATTGCCTCGTCGCTGGCGGGCATGGCGTTGATCGTCGCGGCCGGGTTGCTGGCGGTCGGCGCCAGTAGCCGGTAGCCAGTCGTGGCCTCGCCCTGAGGGATGCACATTACATCTACAGCGTTCGGAGACTCCTCGCCCATGTCGTCGCCCCAATCCGAGTCATTGCCCGTTCCGCTGATCGATGCTGCCGCGCTGCGGAACTGGATCGGTCGAGCCGTTGTTCTCGATGCCAGCTTCGATCTGGCTGACCCGGCCGCAGGTGAGCGCGACCACGCAGCGGCTCGGCTGCCGACGGCGCGGTACATCGATCTCGATCGCGATTTGTGCACGACGCGCACGGGTCTGAACGGGCGTCATCCCTTGCCGACCCGGGCTGAGTTCGCGGTGACGTTGGGGCGGTTTGGCATCGGGCCGGACACGCCGGTGGTGGTCTATGACCGGCAGGGGGCTGCGTTTGCCTCTCGGGTCTGGTGGATGTTGCGCTGGATGGGGCACGCGGCTGTCGCTGTGCTGGATGGCGGCCTGTCGGCCTGGCAGGCCGCTGGGGGCGCTGTGGTGTCGGGGCCGGCTGCGGCAGAGCCTGCGCCGGATGGACCGGCTTACCCGATCAGTGAGGCTGCCGGCATGCCGACCTGGTCGACCGAACAGGTGCTGGAACACCTCGGACAGATCACGCTGATCGATGCGCGGGCACCGGCCCGTTACCGTGGTGAAGTCGAGCCGCTCGATCCGGTGGCCGGACATATCCCCGGTGCCCTGAATCGACCTTTTCAGGACAACCTTGGGGCTGACGGACGATTTCTGGCGGCCTCGGTGCTGCGTCGGGCATTCGACAGCGTGATTGGTGCGCGGACTGGTCCGGTGATCAATCAGTGCGGCTCGGGCGTGACCGCCTGCCACAACCTGCTGGCCATGGAAGTGGCCGGCCTGAGCGGCAGCGCCCTGTACCCGGGTTCCTGGAGCGAGTGGTGTGCGGACCCGTCGCGGCCGATGCGAACTTGCGCGGTATCAATCCGGAACGCCTCCCCGGTCTGAGCTTGGGCATCATCGGGTATCGTCTGACCCCAAGGAGGTTCGTTCCATGTTCAAGCGCATCCTGTTTCCGACTGACGGTTCGGAAGTCACCGCCAAGGCTCTGACGACTGCGGTCGATTTGGCTCGCAGTCAGTCGGCGCAGATCTTCGCCCTGGCGGTCAAGGAACCGTTCCCCTACAGCACGATCACCGAAATGCAGCCGATGCCGCCGCAGGAGTTTTTCGACTCCCAGGAGCGTTTTGCCGAACTGCATCTGCAGCAGGTGCAGGAAGCCTGCAAGGCAGTCGGGATCGCATGCACGGCCGAATCGGTCGAGTCTCTGCACCCCTGGGAGGCCATCCTGGAGCAGGCCCGCGCCCTGGAGTGTGATCTGATCGTGATGGCCTCGCACGGTCGCCGCGGGCTGGCCGGGCTGCTGCTGGGCAGCGAGACGCAGAAGGTGCTGACGCACTCTGACATCCCGGTGCTGGTGGTGCGCTAAGGCGCGCAGCCCCCTCGCAACGCAGAACCTCGGGGGTCAGTCGTCCGAACTGTCACCCCCGAGCAGGCCGCCGAGCGCCCCGCCGGCGGCCAAGCCGCCGAACAGCGAGCTTTCCTCGCGTGAGCCGCCGCGCTGCGGCGCTGCGGCGAAGATCCGCGAAGCCAGCCGGGAGAACGGCAGGCTCTGCAGCCACACGTGGCCCGGTCCGGTCAGCTTGGCCAGAAACAGACCTTCGCCACCAAACAGCGCGGTCTTGATCTTGCCGACGTACTGAATCTCGAAGCTCACGCCGGCAGTGTGGGCGACGACGCAGCCGGTGTCGATCAGCAGCGACTGCCCGGGTTGTAGTTCGCGCCGCACGACCGTGCCGCCAGCATGCACGAAGGCCAGCCCATCGCCTTCGAGCTTCTGCATGATGAAGCCCTCGCCACCGAAGAAACCAGTGCTGATTTTCTGCTGCAGGGCAATGCCGATCGAGACACCACGGGCAGCGCACAGGAAGGAGTCCTTCTGGCAGATCAGGGTGCCACCAAGTTGGCGTAGATCCATTGGCAGGATCTTGCCGGGGTACGGGGCTGCGAATGCGACGCGCTGTTTGATGCCCGCGTGGTTGGTGTAGACCGTGGTGAACAGCGACTCACCGGTCAGCAGCCGTTTGCCCGCGCCGAGCAGCTTGCCGAAGAAGCCCCCCTGCTGTGCAGAGCCGTCGCCAAAGACGGCATCCATGCCAATGCCGGCGTCCATGAACATCATGCTGCCGGCTTCACCGATTGCCGCTTCAGCCGGGTCGAGTTCGATCTCGACAAACTGCATCTCCGAGCCACGAATCTCGTAGTCGATCACGTCCATGCTCATGTCTGGAAACTCCTGGGCGGGCGAGGTTTTCAGGATGTGGGGGAATGCAGGCCCAGGGCAGCATCGAGTTCAGCCGGGCTGAAGGGGCGGTGCAGGAGGAACGCAGGGCCGTAGTTCTCAGTAGTGAGGGCTGCGGGATCCCGTGGGGAGAGCGCGATGCGCGTTTCGGGCGCGGCCTGTCCGAGCGCCTCGATCAGCGCGAGCGACGCTGACTGATCCGCACCACCGACGCCGATGAAGACCCCGGCCGGAGCGGGTGTCGTGGCGTTACCCGCTGACGGAGCAAGGCCCTGAGCCAGGGCCAGGAGGGCCTGGTCGCAGCGATCAAAGCTTCGCACCTCCTGGTGGCGCGTCTGCAGCCAATCCTGCAGGAAATGGCGCAGTGCCGGGTCCTGCTCGATCAGCCAGATCGTCGGCTCAGAAGGGATGTTGCTAAGTCCGGGCAGGGCCGAGGGGCTGCGACCCTGCAGTCGCGCCAGCAGATGTGCACCGTGTTGGCTGGACTGTCGGATGGCTTCCAGGCTGCGCTGGAGGGACGGATCAGTGCGTGTTGCCGAGGACCGCCGGGCGATCTCGCCGTGGCCGATCAGGCAGGTGAACAGGCTGGCCAACTGTTGGATCGATTCAGAAGGCACCTGGGCAGTGCTAAGGCGTCGGGCCGAGGCCTCGGGGAGTTCCTGCAGCTCGGCTGGTACGGTCTCAGAAGCCTCGGAAACCATGCCCGGGGCAGGCGATCGGCGTGCCTGCAGTGCCTGTTCGCTCGACTTTTGCAGGCTGATGTCGACCACCGACATCACCATCAGGGGCAGAGGCAGGGCGTCGTCATGCAGCGCAACCAGCCCGATCGTGACCCACACCGGGTGCCCCTGGCGATGCCGCAGCAGCGCTTCATGGCTGCGGCGATCTTCCCCGGCGAGATGCATGCGGTTCAGCCAGCCCGAGGGGGTTTCCTCACCCTCCAGCACCAGCAGATCCTGCAGCGGCATCCCCAGTAACTGGGCCCGGCTGTAGCCGCACAGATGGGCAAATTGTTCGTTGGCATCGAGCACTTCGGTCTGGTCCGGCGCGATCAGCACGGTGCCGACGGCAGACTGCTCAAACAACTGGCGGAACCGGCGCTCGCTGGCGCGCAGCGCCCGTTCGGTTTCCTTGTGATCGGTAATGTCGTAGGCATAGCCGACCGTGCCGAGCACCTCGCCCGCGGTGGAACACCATGGGCCGTAGTGCACCTCCATCCAGCGTTCCTGTCCGGCACGGGCGATCCGGCTGAAGGCGATTCGTTCCAGTCGTTCGCCCATGACCTGGGCGGACTGATCCTCATGGGCCTGGGCGATTTCGTGCGGCCAGAGATCAAACTCGTTCAGACCGACCACGCTATTGGCGTCTGGTCGGCCGCAGGCGTGGGCGTAGGCGTCGTTGACGGCCAGGAATCGCCCCTGCTCATCCTTGAGCCAGACCATGAACGGGAAGTTGTCGAGGATCGCACGCAGGCGAATCTCGCTTTGCTGGAGCCCTTCGGTCATGAAACCGGCGATCCGGTGTGCCTGCTGATGTCGGTCGGACATGGCGCCGATCATCAGGAACAGCAGAATGTCGAGCATCAGGCCCCCGAAGGCGATGATGATCGGCTGGCCTGTATCGCTGGCAGCGATATAGCCGGGCAGCGTGTGAATAAACAACGACCAGGACTGCCCGCCAAAGCTCACCTGCTTGGTCTCAAAGAAGTCGGGCTGATAGTCGGTACGACCCAGATGAGGCTCTTCTTCGCCGAGGTCGTGGTACAGCATCGTGTCGCGGCGCATCTCGGTGCCATCGAAGACCTCGACGTCGATTTCTGTGTTGCTTGCGCCCAGAATTTCGTGCAGTAGCTCCTGACTATGGAAGGCGCTGTAGACCCAACCCAGCAGCGCCTCCCGGCGTTGCTCCGGATTCGAGACCGTGGCACCAGTCTTGTAGACCGGAATGAACATGAAAAGGCTGCGCTGTTTGAGCAACGCCCCGCTGGCGCTGCTGCCTTGCAGGCTGACCAGCCCGGACAGTGCGGGCTCGCCCGTGTCACGAGCCCGGTCCATCACGGGGCGCAGCGCAGGCTCGCCATACAGATCGTGCCCCATCAGCGCACGGGAGCCATCGCTTTCGGGCGCCAGGTAGACCACCTTGCCCTGCGGGGCGCCCTGAGGGGCGGGGCTCAGATCGATTCGACCTACGTTGAGAATGCCGGGATAGTCCCGATCGATCCGCAGTGCATGGATATAGCCCTGCCACTCGGAGCGGCTGACGTCCTCACTGGCAATGAACAGGCCACCTGCGGCGCGCAGCATCGACTCGTAGGTCTTCATGCGCTGCTCGATCGCTCCGAGCACATCCTTGACCTGGAAGCTGTAGCGATCCGCTGCCCGCTTGTGGATGAAGTGATTGGAGACGTACCAGCCTGCTACGGTCAGCAGCAGCGATACGATCAGCGTGATCCACGCAGCGGGAGGATGTCGGCGCAGCGCCTTCCAGACACTGATCATCAGGATCTGAAATTTCTGCGACAGCGTCAGGGGGGTTGTCGAGGAGCGGGCCACGGTCAATCCTTTCTGGCGGGATCATGCCAGCTATCCCGGCGCCTCGGCATTCAAGATCAAGGCGAACCCGATAATTACTTCAGGTTCGCATCATCTTTGTGTCACCCTGTATTGCGCAGACCGGCTGCGACACCATTGATCGACAAATGGATGCCCCGCTGCATGCGCTCGACTCCGGCGTCCTCGATGCGGCGATGGCGATAACGGCGCAGCAATTCCACCTGCAGGTGATTGAGCGGGTCGAGATAGGGGAATCGGTGCTCGATCGAGCGGGCCAGCCCAGGATTGGTGGCCAGACGCCGACTCTCCCCGGTGATCAGATTCAGAGCCGTGTTGCAGCGTTCCCACTCGGACTGAATCGAGCCAAAGATGCGCTTGCCGAGTTCGCGGTCCTCGACTAGTTCGAGATAGCGCGCGGCGATGCCCAGATCGGACTTGGCCAGCACCATGTCGAGATTCGACAACAGGGTGCGGAAGAACGGCCAGTCGCGGTGCATGCGTTGCAGCTGTTCGAGCCGAGCGGCGTAACCCGGGTCGCGCTCCGGACCGAGCAGCTGTTCGATGGCCGAGCCAAAGCCATACCAGCCGGTCAGCGCGATACGGCACTGTCCCCAGCTGAAGCCCCAGGGGATGGCACGCAGATCCTCGATCGCCCGGGTGGCCTTGCGCGAAGCCGGGCGCGAGCCGATGTTGAGCTCGGCGATTTCGCGGATCGGGGTGGCTGCGAAGAAGTAGTCGGTGAAGCCGTCGGTTTCATAGACCAGCGCCCGATAGGCGGCCATGCTGGCTTGCGACAGGGCCTCGGCCATGTCGAGGAAGGCCGGCGGCGCACTCTTGGTCGGGTGCAGCAGCGTGGCTTCCAGCGTGGCTGCGACCAGGGTTTCAAGATTGCGCCGGCCGATCTCCGGGTTGGCGTACTTCGAAGCGATGACTTCACCCTGCTCGGTCAGGCGGATCTGGCCGTTCACGGTGCCGGGCGGCTGGGCCAGGATGGCGTCGTAGCTCGGGCCGCCACCGCGGCCGACCGTGCCACCCCGACCGTGGAACAGGCGCAGCGTGATGCCGTGCTCGTGGCCCAGGCGGTCGAACAGATCGACCAGCGCGATCTCGGCGCGGTACAGCTCCCAGTTGCTGGTGAAGAAGCCGCCATCCTTGTTGCTGTCGCTGTAGCCCAGCATCACGTCCTGCTCACGGCCTGAGCGGGTCACCATCGCAGCGATGCCTGGCAGGGTGTAGTACGTCGCCATGATCGGCGCGGCGTTGCGCAGATCGGTGATCGTTTCGAACAGCGGCACGACGATCAGGTCGGCGCGGGCCTCGGCATCCAGCGTGCCTCGCAGCAGACCGGTTTCCTTTTGCAGCAGCAGCACTTCGAGCAGGTCGCTGACGTCCTCGGTGTGCGAAATGATGTAGTGGCGGATCGCGTTGCGGCCAAAGCGGGACAGCATCTCGCGGGCCGTTTCGAAGATCGCCAGCTCGCTGCGGCACAGGTCGGAGTACTGAGCGCCGATGACGCGCAAGGGGCGGGCATCGTCCAGCAGTTTGAGGAGCAGGGCGCGGCGCGCGGACTCATCGAGCGCCGAGTAGTCGGTCTCGATGCGGGCGGTGTTCAGTAGTTCGGCCACCACCGCTTCGTGCTGATCGGAGCTTTGGCGTAGGTCGACCGTGGCCAGATGGAAGCCAAAAACCTGCACGGCACGGATCAGCGGGGCCAGGCGCGGTGCGACCAGCGCCTTGGCGTGGTGATGGGTCAGCGAGGTCTCGATGATGCGCAGGTCTGCCAGGAAGGCTTCGGCATCCGCGTACGGATCGCGTGGGGCGACGGCATGACGCAGTGCTTCGGTGCCAGTGAGCTGCTGCAGGGTGGCAGCGAGCCGGGCGTAGACCCCGATCAGGGCCCGTCGGTACGGTTCGTCTTCCCGATGCGAGTTGTGGTCGGGCGAGTTCGCAGCCAAAGCATCCAGCTCGGGCGTGACCGATACCAGCAGGCGGGACATCGACAGCTCGGCGCCCAGGGCATGGACTTCGGTCAGGTAGTGGCGCAGGGCCGTTTCGCCCTGCCGCGACAGGGCGCGGCGCAGGGTCGGTGCGGTGACATTCGGATTGCCATCGCGATCGCCGCCGATCCAGTGACCCATGCGGAAGAAGGTTGGAATCGAGTGGCCGGGCAGGGCCTGTTCGATCTCGCGATACAGCTTCGGAATCTGGCCGAGGAATGTGGCGTGGTAGTAACTCAGCGCGTTTTCGATTTCGTCGGAGACGGTCAGCTTCGAATAGCGCAGCATGCGGGTCTGCCACAGCTGAGTGATGCGCGCGCGCAACAGATCCTCGTTGTCACGGCGGTCCGGTTCGGTCGGCAGATGCTCGCGCCGGCCGATCAGTTCGGCGATCGCGCGCTCAGCATCAAGGATGCTCTTGCGCTGGACTTCGGTCGGATGCGCCGTCAGCACCGGCGAGATGTAGGCATTTTCGAGCGTGCGAACGATTTCGGCAGCGCGGATGTCGCCGTCGGCCAGCCGCTCAAAGCTCATCGCTAGCGAGCCGGCCTGATGGTGGCCGTGACGCTCGTGGTGTTCGCGACGGCGTACGTGGTGACGGTCTTCGGCAATGTTGGCCAGGTGCGAGAAGTAGCTGAAGGCGCGGATCACGCTGACGGTCTGGTCACCGGAGAGATTCTTCAGCAGCCGGTCCAGCGCCTTGCCGGCCCGGGAGTCCTGCTTGAGCCGGAAGGCGACCGAGAGCTGGCGCACTTTCTCGATCAGCTCGAAGGCTTCCTTGCCTTCCTGTTCGCGGATGACGTCGCCAAGCAGCCGCCCGAGCAGACGGATGTCTTCCACCAGCGGACGGTTCTTGGCGGCGGCGTCGCCCTCATCGCCCGGCAGGGCTGTCGGGGCTGTCGGGGTGCGAGAGGATCGGGCGCGCGGCATTGAAACCTCGGTCTTGAAAAGTTGGTAACTTTGTTTCTGCCTCGATCGTACCATCCCGGTACCCGCCGCGGTACCGGATGTTCCCGGCCGGGATGAGCTGGCACATGCGGGACAATGTGCGCATGAACCAACCAACCCCCCTCTCCTGCGTCATCGCGACCCGTGAAAGCCGCCTTGCCCTGTGGCAGGCCGAGCATGTGCGTGATCTTCTGACCCACCGTTTCGGCTGGGCGGTATCCCTGCTGGGCATGACGACCCGCGGCGATCAGATCCTCGACCGTGCGCTGTCGAAGGTCGGCGGCAAGGGGCTGTTCGTCAAGGAACTGGAAGTCGCACTTGAGGAAGGGCGCGCCCATTTGGCGGTGCACTCGCTCAAGGATGTGCCGATGGAGATGCCCGAGGGATTCAGCCTCGTGGCAGTGCTTGATCGGGAAGATCCGCGCGACGCCTTTGTCTCAAACCGATTTGCGACGCTGGCCGAACTGCCGCAGGGTGCCCGGGTCGGCACATCGAGCCTGCGCCGGGTGGTGCAGCTCAAGGCTCGCCGGCCTGATCTGGATGTGCAGCCGCTGCGCGGCAATCTCGACACCCGCCTGCGCAAGCTCGATGAAGGCCAGTACGACGCGATCATCCTCGCCGCTGCCGGTCTGAAGCGACTGGGTCTGGCAGCGCGTATTCGCAGCTGTATCGAACTCGACGACATGCTGCCTGCGGCCGGACAAGGCGCGCTGGGTCTGGAGATCCGCAGCGATGCTGCGGCCCTGGAGTCGTCGCTGCAGACGATGATCGATACGCCGACCTGGCTGGCGGTGCACGCCGAGCGGGCCGTTTCGCGGGCGCTTGGCGGCAGCTGCAGCATGCCGCTGGCGGCTCATGCTCGTTGGGAGGGGGGGCAGATGCGTCTGGATGCGCTGCTCGGCCATCCGCTTGATGCCTCAGTGCCGCTGGTCCGTGCCGGGGCGCGTGCCGAGGTGAGCACGGTTGAGCAGGCTGAAGCACTGGGTCTGGCGGTGGTGGCTCAGCTGCGTTCACAAGGGGGCGATGCCCTGCTGGCCGCCTTGCCCTCACCGGAATCGATGCCGGAGTCCTCGCCCACATGACCGTTCTGGTCGTGACACGGCCGCAGCCGCAGGCCGATCAATGGGTCGAGCGGTTGCTGGCGATGGGACAGCCGGCTTTGGCGTTGCCTCTGCTGCGCATCCTGCCCGCACCGGGTCACGCCGAGGCGGTCGAGCAGGCCTGGGGCGCCATCGCGCAGAAGCACTACGACCTGGTGATGTTCGTCAGCCCTAATGCTGTGCTGCAGTTCTTCGCGGCAAGGCCTGCCGAGGTCGCGGGGTGGGGCGCTGGCGTGATCGCGGCCGCCACCGGGCCCGGCACGGTCAAGGCGCTTCGATCGGTCGGGGTCGCGGAGTCGGCAATCGCTGCGCCGGCCGACGAGTCTGCGCAGTTCGATGCTGAGGCCTTGTGGCAGCAGCATCTGGTTCAGCATTCCTGGACGGACCGACGCGTGCTGATCGTACGAGGCGAGTCCGGTCGGGATTGGCTGGCCGAGACCCTGCGTACTCATGGCGCCCGGGTCGACCTGATCGCCGCCTACCGTCGGCTTGGTCCGGACTGGTCAGAGCCCGCGATGCAGCAGGCTTGGGAACACGTCGCCGCCGTTCCCGTGGCGCATGCATGGTTGTTCAGCAGCTCCGAGGCGGTCCGGGCGCTGGCCGAGCGGCTTCGAGCTGAAGGCCTGCCTGCAGCGCAGTTTTTTGCCATGACTGCAGTGGCAACGCACGAGCGCATCGCAGAAACTGCGTACCGGTCCGGATTCCGGGATGTGCGGACTTCGCGCCCTGATCCGGAGTCGATCCTTGGGATCCTGAATCGACCGCTCGAATCGACCTGACCGGTCGATACAATCTGGCTGACCAGAACGCTCCGGTTCTGTCCTGCGAAAGCGTCAGCATTTCCGTGAACGATTCCCCAAACCCGAATGATCCGGCTGCCCGAGGCAGGTCGGATGACAACCGTACCGTCTTCGAGGCCACACGTCCGGCCGTCGCGGATGCCGCCTCCCAGGACCGGATGCCCTCGGCGCCTTCCCGGGCTGGCAGCGGGTCTTTCTCATCGCGCCGGCCCGCTCTGCCCCGGACCTTCCCGGTCACGGCCGCCGTGGCGGCCTTGGCTGCGTTGCTTGCTGCCGGAGCCCTCTGGGCGGTCTGGTCGACGCGGGAACGCTCGCAGCAGCTGGAGCAGGAGTTGGTGCGCCGGCAACAGGCGGGCAACGAACAGGCGGCAGAGGTTCGATTGCTGGCTCGGCAGTCCCAGGATCAGGCCCGCGACGCGTTGGCCAAGGTGACCATTCTGGAAACCCGTCTGGCGGAGGTGGCGCTGCAGCGCAGTCAGGTCGAGGAGTTGATCCAGTCCTTTGCGCGCTCACGCGACGAGAACGTTCTGGTTGATATCGACGCGGCAATCCGTGTTGCGATGCAGCAGACTGTGATCACGGGTAGCGTCGAGCCGCTGGTCAACGCCTTGCGTGCTTCCGATGACCGGCTGGCCCGGATCAAGCAGCCGCGACTCGAGCGCGTCCGGCGCGCCCTGGCCACCGACCTCGATCGTGTCCGCGGGGTGACGGTCACCGACCTTGGTACGCTGATGCTCCGCCTGGATGAGGCGGCTCGATTGGTCGATGAATTGCCGCTGGTCGCTCGCGGAGGCTCAGGGACTGAGGCGGGATCAGCCAATGAGTCGGCCGCTCGTGCTGCGTCTGGTGCAGTGGCCGCCTCAGGGGCTTCGGGTGTCTGGACAGATGGAGTCTGGGCTGAATTGTCTGAACGATTCAATCTGGCCTGGGCGGAAATTCGCGGTTTGATCCGCGTTACTCGTATCGACCAACCCGAAGCGATGCTGATCGCGCCGGATCAGACTTTCTTCCTGAGAGAGAACCTCAAGCTGCGGCTCATGAATGCTCGCTTAGCCTTGTTGTCGAGGCAGTCGGAAGTGGTTCGGGCTGATCTGCAGATGGCTCAGCAGGCGCTGGATAAGTACTTCGATGGCACCTCCAAGCGCACTCAGATGGTCTCCGAGGCGCTGCGGCATGTGCTGGCGCAAAGCAGACTGGCCACGATTCCGCAACCGGATGAGTCCCTTGCGGCCATTGCAGCGGCGATGGCCGCTACGGCCCGTTGACGGGGAGGGGACATGCGATCAGTGATCTGGCTACTGCTGCTGTTCTCCGTTGCCGTAGTCGCTGCCCGAGCCCTGGGCATGAACGATGGTCTGGTGACGATCTACTGGGCGCCCTATCAGATTCAGCTGGCGCTGAATTTCGCATTGATCCTGGCAGTGCTTGGCATCGGCCTGGGATTTTTGGCATTGCGGGCGGTCACGACCCTATGGCGCTTGCCGCGTCGAGCTCAAGAGTGGCGTGACGCGCGCCGGCTCGAGGCGGCGCAGGCCGCGTTTCGTGAAGCCATCGCCTATTTCTTTGCCGCACGTTATTCGCGGGCGTATCGGGCCGCTCGCCGGGCTGTCGAACTGCATACCGTAGCAGCAGGTACTGAAACGGCGCGAGAAACGGATGGCGAGGCCATTGCGCTCAATCAGTTACTGGCGGCTCACAGCCTGCATCGTTTGCAGGATGCCCGGAGACGGGATGCGGCGGTTGATGGTGTGAGGGCGATGATCGGCAACGAGCTTCCTGCAGGTAGCGTCGTTGTTGAGGGGGCAGCCCTGTTGTCCGCCGAATGGGCTTTGGACGATCGCGATGCTGTCCGCGCATTGAGTGAACTGGACGCTATGCCCCCGGGCGTCAGTCGTCGAACTCAGGCACTCAGATTGCGGTTGCAGGCTGCCCGCTTGGCGCAAAACCCGCTGGATGCTCTCCATACGGCACGGTTGTTGGCCAAGCACCAGGGGTTTGCGCCGATGGCATCGCAGAGTCTGCTGCGATCCCTGGCGACGGATGCGCTGGATACGGCTCGAGATCTGGAACAGCTTAGGAAGGTCTGGGATTGCCTCGACTTAGTCGAGCGTAAAGATGCTCGGATCGCGGCGCACGCCGCTGTTTGTGCGAGCCGCTTTGCTGATGAAGGGCGACGGACCGCCCGGGAATGGCTGAAACCGCACTGGGATCGATTCGTGACTCAGGACGAAATCGGCCGAACCGAACTAAGCCAGGCCCTTCTGCTGTCTACGGACGATGAGGTCTCTGCGGACTGGCTGCCTGTACTCGAACGGGCTATCGAAGCGTTGCCGGCCGACCCTGAACTGGCCTATGTTGTTGGGCGGGTGATGATGGCCAGAAAGCTCTGGGGACGGGCTCGACGTCTGCTGGAGCTGTCAACGAGTCTGCCAGGAGCGGATCAAAGCGTTCGCCGTGGTGCCTGGGCACTGCTGGGTTCTCTGGCGGAGCGGGATAACGACGCGGCTCGCGCAGAGCTCTGCTACAGGGAGGCTGCACATGTTGCAGCGTAAACAAAGAAAGTTGTTGCGTCCTCCAGAATTCGTGCTATAGTTCAGTTCTTCAGCGGCTGTAGCTCAGTTGGATAGAGTACTTGGCTACGAACCAAGGGGTCGTGGGTTCGAATCCTGCCAGCCGCACCAAACAAAAAGGCCAGCGCAAATGCGCTGGCCTTTTTTCATTTCGGGTCGACGAAGTATGTTGTTGTACATATTGTTACGATGGCTCCATCGTCGAGGGGATGTTGCAATTGGGGTGGCTGCATACAGTTCATCCCATAGCTGTCACGCGGATCATTCAGAACAAGATCGATGACCCGACACCCTGGTGGTGCGCAAATGCCAACTGAAGATTGGCGATGTACATCAGGGGATGTCGGGTGGTGTTAAGGCGTTTTCCAGGCCACCCTTTTGGGTGGCCTTTTTCTTGGGTGCATCAAATGGCTGTGCGTGATCTGACTGATGACGAGTTGTGGGAACTTGATGGGCTCCTGGCGAGGGTGCCGGCGCCATTTGAACCGCTGGATCTGGAGTGCCTTGATGGGTTCATTTGTGGCGTGCTAGTTCAGCCTGAGCCTATTCCGTTCTCGGTCTGGTTGCCGGCATCGCTGGACTGGGCTTATGGGGAGACGGAGCGGCGCTTCGGCGAGCGGCACCCTGCGTGGAAGTCAGGTCGCTTTGGTCGGTTGGGTGAGTTGATCAGGCGTCGCCAAGCCTATCTTGCGGATCGCCTTGAGCATGGGGACTGGTTCGATCCAATCATCGCTGCCTCTGTTGAGGTGGAGGATGTCGATGCGTTGGGGATGTGGGTCCTGGGGTTCGAGCATGCGGCTGACCTGTTCCCTGCCTTGGCGGAGCTTGAGGTCTCGGGGGATGCTCCGGAGTTGGTGGACCTTCTTGCTTGTGTGCGTCGACACCTGCCCATGCAGGACGAGGCCGAGTCAGAGCTGAGTCGATGCCTTGATCAGGATGTGCCCCTGGGGTCGTTGGATGAGGCCATCGAAAATTTGGTTGGAACGATTCATTCGATTTACCGCCAAATCCCACACTCTTGACAGGGATTTGAATTGATGCCAAAATCTCGCTTCT
>DALYHR010000025.1:0-15090 GCA_031970775.1 Burkholderiaceae bacterium
TCGAGCATCTCGGCCGGCCGCATCGCATTCATGATGCACAGCACCATGTTGAGCTGATTGACGCCGTCGGAGGTCTGATCCTGAACGTAGACACTTTGCGGATCGGTCCAGTAGGCCGAGGTGGTATCGGCAGGAGCCGCCCAGGCACCGCCCCCAAAACTCATCCCGAGAGGCAGGCAGGCGACGGCCGCGGCAATCCGATTGAGGCGAAGTTTCATGATCGATTCCTCCTCAGTTCTTGGTTGCAGTCACAACCGACACATTGCTCGGCATGCCCACTCCCTTGACCCCCGAAGCACCCGGCTGTGCTGCCGTGGTGGAACTGCTGCTGCCCCCGCAGGCTCCCAGGCCGGCGAGCACAACCCCGATCAGTCCGAGGAACAACCCCTGTCTGAACATCTTCATGACGACCTCCTCTACGCCAAACGGCGAACTGAAAAAACAGTCGAATCAGAGGTTTTGTAGCACTGTGAAACCAGGGTGGAATTTGTTCCAGAGCCCCTTCGATCTGAATCAAAAAGACCAAAAAAAAACCCTGACAGATGTCAGGGCGGCATATTCCTTGCAGATCCGGATCTCCGCAGAGAACCCGGAACAGGCGAGAAATTACAGGGGGCGAATCCGCGAAGCCTGCGGACCCTTTTGGCCCTGGGTCACTTCGAATTCGACGCGCTGGTTTTCGGTCAGGGTCTTGAAGCCCGTGCCCTGGATTTCCTTGAAATGGGCGAACAGGTCCTTGCCGCCGTCATCAGGGGCGATGAAGCCGAAGCCCTTGGATTCGTTGAACCATTTGACGGTGCCGGTTTGAGTGCTCATGAATTGCCTTGCAGAAGTGGGGGTGGAGAAAGTGTGTTGGATCGGGCGGATGCCCCAGTTGATCCGGGTGCGGTGCAGGATCTGGTGCACCGGATGGCAGGCCATACTGGGCTTGCCGGTCGTCGAGAGGGAAAGATGAATGATGGAGTGCCTCAACGGCGGTGTTGGGGACGAGCTGCCGACGGCGGGCCGCGGCGTTCGAGGTGACGGAAGGTAATCCGGCCCTTGCTCAGGTCATAGGGCGACATCTCCAGCGAGACGTTATCGCCCGCGATGATGCGGATGTTGTGCTTGCGCATCTTGCCGCCGGTATAGGCGATCAGGGTATGGCCATTGGTCAGCGTGACGCGAAACCGGGAATCCGGTAGCACCTCGTTGACGATGCCTTGCATTTCGATGAGATCTTCCTTGCTCACAGAGCGAACTCCTGGGGGAAAACCGGAACAGTCCGGGTGATCCGGCTGCAACGTGCGGACGCAGGGCTTGCGGGCGACGCAGCGGGATGAAATATCGTGGAGGGCGGCATGCAGCAGGGCGCATGCATCGGCGGTGAACTCGAGCCGGCGGCTGGTTGCAGGGGCACTCGCTGCGAACCAGAGGCCACCAGAACGATCCGACCACCCTGGAGGTCAGCTGCTCTGGAACAGAAGGAGATCAACTCGTGATCCGGGCGACTTCGCAGACCGATTGGAAACCGGATTTATGTGCGAAGTGGCAAAGGGCGCTCATGGTAGCACGATTTACCGCCTTTAGCACAGCTCACCACAGCACCCAATGCGCAACGCCCTCACGTTTGAGGAAGTTTTCGGCCTCAGCGCCTTGCAACATGGCCAGGGTACTGAGCAATCCCGCCTCGGTGCAGGTGCTTGCAGCCACCGTGACCGAGCGAGGAGCCCCGCGTACCGGCCAGCCCGTCCGAGGGTCAAGAATGTGACCGTAGCGCACGCCATCCTTGAGCAGGAAGCGACGCGCATCCCCGCTGGTGGTCAAAGCCCCACCGCGCAAAGACACTACGCCCGCCGCTTCTCCGGCCGAGCCGGCGGTCTCCACCGAGTCCGGGCGCTCGACCCCGACACGCCAGGGTGCCGCGCCGCGCCGTGGGCCGCTGGTGGCCAGATCGCCGCCAAAATTCACCAGCAAAGGCACAGTGGTGTGTGCCCGCAGCACGCCCAATACACGATCGACCGCGTACTCCTTGCCGATACCGCCGAAGTCGATCTCCATCCCCTCGGGCAGCGTCAACCAAGGCTTGTGCCAATTCACTTTCGACCAGCCGACCCGAGCGAGCAACGACTGCACCAGAGACGCCTCGGGCAGTCGATCAGAGCCATCGAATTGCCAGGCCTTGCGCAGCACCCCGGAAGTGATATCGAAGAGCCCACCGCTGAGCGCATGGCACTGCGCGGCAAAGTCCAGCAGCGCAGCCGTTTCGTCATCGACCTGGATCGGGCGCCCTTGCGCAGCGTGAATCGCCGCAACCACGCTGTCGGGCCGATAGCGGCTGAAGCGCTGCTCGATACGGTGCGCCTCTGCGCTGGCGAGTCGGGTCAGCGCCGTGGCCTCGGCCACGGACAGATCGGCGTCGATCAGAATCTCGCAGGCGCTGGCCATTGCATCAAATCCCCCCCGCCAGCCACCGCCCGGCAAGGGCTCAAGTCGGCACGGGGACTCGGGGACAGCGGCGAGGGGGACAGGGGCATCATTCGGCATGGCTCGTGATCGTAGCGATGAACCTGCCATGATTTCGTCCATGAACGCGCACTCCCCCTTCACCCCGTCGTGGCTCCATGGGTTCGGTCAAGGCATTTACGCCATCGACACCGGTTATGGCCGCGCTGCCTTTGACGCAGCCTGGCTCGTGGTCGACGAGATCAGTCGGCATGCCGCCTTCATCGATACCGGCCATAACGCGGCCGTGCCGCGACTGCTACAGGCCCTGGAACATCTTGAGTTGCGCCGCGAGGCGATCGACTGGGTCATTCCGACGCATGTGCATCTCGATCACGCCGGAGGCGCCGGGCTGCTGATGGCGCAGTTGCCGCAGGCGCGGGCCTTGATTCACCCACAGGGAGCCCGGCACCTGATCGACCCTTCGGCCCTGATGGCCGGCACCCGGGCGGTCTATAGCGAAGCAAGGACTTCATCGCTCTACGGCGACGTGTTGCCGATTCCGGCCGATCGGGTGGTCTGCAGTGACGACGGTATGACCTTGCAGTTGGGTCAGCGCCAGCTCAGCCTGATTCACACTCCCGGGCACGCCCGACATCACCACGTGGTCTGGGACTCCCTCAGCCGCAGCCTGTTCACCGGCGATGCCTTTGGCATCAGTTACCCGGAATTCGACGATGCCAGCGGGCAACGCTGGGGGTTTCCGAGCTGCACGCCGGTGCAGTTCGACCCAACGGCGATGACCGAGTCGATCCAGCGCATGCTGACCCTGGAGCCCGAGGCGCTGTGCCCGACTCACTTCGGTCGGATCGCTCCGGCCCGCAGCGTGCACCGGCATGCCAGTCAAGTGCTCGAACAGATCGAGCGCCTGGCGGATGAAGCGCAGTCGCTATGCACACAGCAAGCCGGCGCCCCCGACACGCAAGCCCTGGAGGCCCTGGTCGAGACCACGTTGATTGAATCGGCCCTGGCGGCGGGCTCGCCGCTGATGACTCAGGACCGCGCCCGGGCCCGGGCCCTGTTGTCCGGCGACATCGGGCTTAACGCCCAGGGCATCAGCGTCTGGCTCTCCAGGCAGGCTCAGCGCCCGTCGGCCGGCTGAGCGTCAAAGGCGGGCTTCTGGCAAACGAGGCGGAACATGGCATCGAGCTCGGTGCCCGGCACGATTTCTTCCCACTTCAGTTCGGTGCGCGGCGTCTCTATGCTGAAGACCCGGGCACCAGACCCGCCGAGCTCGGCGTGGAAATGTTGCTGACGCACGGCGTGGGTGCGTTTGCGGCAGGAAAACAGTTCGAGTTGCAGGCGCGACTGGAAATGCACGCCGTGGTCAGCTTGCGGCTGTGCCCACTCGGTCAGCGTCCAGGCCTTGCGGTACGGCCCGTCCCAGGCCATCGAACTGACATCGGTAAAGGTCTTCGGGGCGCTGGCAGCGGCCTGCGCCGAAGGCGGCAGCATGGCCCATTCGGCCTGTGCGGCGGGCGAAAACAGCGCCACCAGCGACAGCAGCATCCCAGGCAGAAAACCATTAACGGCGGAGCCACGTGGATTCAAGGCAAATCTCCTGAGCGAACATCAAGGCATCAAGGCAACGGCGCCGCGCAGTCTAAAGGCAAGGAGTCGACGACGAAAGCCGGGCACAGCCGTCGCAGGGCCCAAACAGTGCGACACTTGACCACAACGAAGTACAGGGAATAGCCGCTTCATGCCGATCACACAGGCCGTGCAGGCCACGATCCTCATCGTTGATGACACCCCGGAAAACCTCTCGGTGCTGGGGGAGCTGCTGGCTCCGACCTACCGGGTCCGGGTCGCAAACTCCGGGCACCGGGCCCTTGAACTGGCTTCGGCCGAACCTCGCCCCGATCTGATCCTGCTCGATGTGATGATGCCGGACATGGATGGCTACGAGGTGCTGCGGCGCCTGCGCTCCCGCCATAGCACCGCCGATATCCCGGTCATCTTCGTCACGGCGATGAACAGCACCGAGGACGAGGAGCGCGGCTTTGAGCTCGGCAGCGTCGACTACATCACCAAGCCGATTCGCCCGGCCATCGTGATGGCCCGGGTCAAGGCTCAGCTCGATCTCAAGGAAGCCCGGGACTGGCTGCAGCACAAGAACTCGGTGCTCGAAGCCGAGGTGGCCGCCCGGATGGCCGAGAACCGGCAGATCCAGGACGTCAGCATCCACGCCCTGGCCCGTCTGGCCGAGACGCGCGACTCCGACACCGGCAATCACATCCGCCGCACCCAGGCCTATGTGCGCACGCTGGCGCAACAGCTCTCCCGTCATCCGCGCTTTATCTCGATGCTGGGACAGGACAAGTACATCGATCTGCTGGCCAAGTCAGCCCCGCTGCACGACATCGGCAAGGTTGGTATCCCAGACCACATCCTGCAAAAGCCCGGTCCGCTCACCGCCGACGAGTGGACGATCATGAAGACCCACGCCCGGCTGGGTTCGGATGCCATCGAGATGGCCGAGCGCGACAGCGATCAGCCCATGGAGTTCCTGGCCCTGGCCAAGCAGATCGCGCACTGGCACCACGAGCGCTGGGACGGCAGCGGCTACCCCGATGGGCTGCTGGGCGATGCCATCCCGATTCCGGCTCGCCTGATGGCGCTGGCCGATGTCTTCGACGCGCTGATCTCGCGGCGCGTCTACAAGGAACCCATGCCCTTTGCCAAGGCGCGGGCGATCATCCTGGCCGAACGTGGATCGCACTTCGATCCGGATGTGGTCGAAGCCTTCGAAGCGGCCTACCCCGTGTTTGTGGACATCGCCAAGCGCTACAGCGACGAGCCCGTTGTGCCGGACGGAGTTGACCAGGATGGACAGCCAGCAGCGTGAGACTTTTGGAGCCCACGTCGAGGAGATGCTCGAATCGGTGGGCGTTGGTCAATGGGAGTACGACCACCTGCGCGACGAGTTGCGCCGCAGCCCTGCCCTGCTGCGCATTCTGGGCATGCGCGAGGACGAATCGGTCGTCAGCCTGAAGGTCTGGCTCGACACCATTCATCGCGAGGACCTGCCCGTCACCATGGAGCGTTTCCACGCAGCCCTGGCTGGACGTGACAGCGCTCTGGCCATCGACTACCGCCTGATCGGCCCGGATGGCAAGTGGCGCTGGATTTCGGTGCGCGGTGTGGCCGTGCGGCGCGACGAAAGCGGCCGCCCCCTCTACAGCGCAGGCATCACTTTCGACGTCACCGACCGTCGGGCTGCCGAAGAAGCGCTGCGGGAGCACGGCATCATTTACTCAGCCATCGTCGATCAGGCCGCCGATGGCATCGATTTGATCGATGTGAAGTCCCTGCGCCTAATCGAAGTCAATCAGGCGGCCTGTCGGATGCTGGGCTACACGCGGGACGAATACCTGCAGCTGACCCTGGCGGACATTCAGGGCTCGATGGATCAGGCCAGCCTGGATGGGGCGGTCCGTGCGCTGCGGGAGGGCGGGCCGACGATCTTCGAAAACCGTCACCGCTGCAAGGATGGATCGATGCTCGATGTGCAAGTCAGTGCGCAGATCATTCGATTGCATGGACAGGAATACATCGTCGGCGTCTGGCACGACATCTCCGCCCGCAAGCAGGCCGATGGCCAGCTCAAGCACCAGATCAGTGAGTTGCAGCGCTGGCAGGAGGCCACGCTTGGGCGGGAAATGCGCATCCTCGAACTCAAGCGCGAAATCAACGAACTGCTGAAAGCGCAGGGCAAGCCGCTGCGCTATGCCAGCGCGGAAGAGCCCACCCACCATCAGGCCTGAGGACATGCGCCGGCTCAGCTCCAATCTGCGACAGGCGGCCCTGCTCGGGCTGCTGGTGCTGGCGCTTCTGGCCTTGCTGGCCCTGATTGCTCTGTGGATCGTGCGCACGCCCTGGGGGACTCGGTTTCAAGGCAGCGGCACCCAGGATGTCGGTTACCAGCCGGTTTACCTGGCCGCACCCGAGGCGCCAACGGCTCGGCTGCCGCACGTCATCATCGGCATTCACCCGCTGCACAACCCGAATCGACTGTTTGAGGTCTACGGCCCGCTGATCGACCTGCTCAATGCTCGTATTCCGACGGTGCGATTTGAGCTGGAGGCATCGCGCAACTACGACGAATACGACCGCAAGCTGTACGCCCGCCGCTATGGGTTTGCTCTGCCCAACCCCTACGAAATCGTGATGTCGATCGGGCGCGGCTATCGGGTCATTGCCAAGGCGGACAACGACGAGCAATTCCGCGGCCTGATCATCGTGCGGCGGGACAGCTCGATCACGCAGCCGGCCGACCTCCGAGGCAAGGCCGTCAGCTTCCCGGCCCCCACGGCCCTGGCGGCCACGATGATGCCGCAGCAGTTTCTGCGCGATCACGGCGGCCTTGGCCAGGACGATTACCGCGTTAGATACGTCGGCTCCCAGGAGTCCTCGATCATGAACGTGGTCTTGGGCACCACCGAAGCCGGCGGTACCTGGCCCCCGCCCTGGATCGCCTTTCAAAAGCGCCAACCGGCTGAAGCAGCCCGGCTGCGTCTGATCTGGAGTACCGATCCACTGCCGAGCATTGGCTGGGTGGCGCGCAACGATCTGGACCCCCAACTCGTCGAGCAGGTTCGCCGCCTGTTGGTGGGGCTGCAGGCCCATCCCCAGGATCACAAGCTGCTCGAACCGATGGGTTTGCCCGGCTTCGTGACTGCAGACAATGACACCTATCGTCCGGTTCACGACTTTCTGACCCGATTCAATCGATCCGTGCGCCCGATCGACACGCCATGAAATTCCCTGCCTCTTCCTCATGGCCGAGCGCCGTGTCCGGCCTTGCCGCACGGCTGAAATCCAGGCTGCGTCGCTACCGCGATCTCTCGATTCGCACCCAGCTCACGCTCAATATCGCGCTGGTCCACGCCCTGCTCATGAGCTTCCTGGTGCTGGATATCGTCTCCGAACAAGGCGAGTTCCTGCGCACCAAAAGTCAGGAGCAGGCCAGCGGTCTGGCCCGTACCCTGGCTGTCAGCAGTGCGTCCTGGGTGATGTCGCACGACGTGGTCGGCGCCCAGGAGGTGGTCAGCTCCGTGGCGGCTGAGCCCGATGTACGCTACGTGATGCTGCTGACCCCGGAAGACCTGATCCTGGCCCATAGCGACCCGCAGCGCGTGGGGCAATATCTGGGCGACGCGATCAGTCTGTCCCTGCACCAGGGCGATCGAAACGAAGTGCGTGTGCTCTCCAGCGAAGAAGGCCTGATTGACGTGGCCGCACCGATCCGGACCGGTCAGCGCCTGCTGGGCTGGGCCCGGGTTGGTCTGCATCGCGGCAGCCTGCAAGCCTCGCTGCATCGGGTCGAACTGCATGGAGCGCTGTTTACCCTGCTGGCCATTGCAATAGGCGGGTTCTTTGCCTTTTGGGTCGGGCGGCGCACCACACGCGGCCTGGCCGGACTGCTCGAAGGCCTGGGGCGGGTGGCTCGCGGCGAGCGTGGGTTCAGGCTGGAATCCCGTCATCAGGACGAAATCGGCACACTGCGCCAGGACTTCAACTTCATGATCGATGCGCTGGAGCGCAACGAAACGGAGCGCATCAGCGCTGAACGGCAGAACCAAAGCGCGCAGTCCGAACTGGCCCGGCTGTTCGACTCGGCAGATCAATCCCGGCGAGCCCTGTTGAGCATGCTGGAGGATCAGCGGGCCACTGAACTGGCTCTGCGACGCAGTCAGGAGCGTCTGCGCGAAGCGCAGCATGTCGCCTTGCTCGGCAGCTGGGAGCTGGACGTGGTCAGCGGGCAGCTCTGGTGGTCGGACGAGATCTACGCCATCTTTGAACTGGAACAGGGCCGCTTCGAGGTCACTTACGAAGCCTTCCTGGCGGTGATCCATCCCGACGACCGTGCCAGCGTCGATGCGGCCTATCGGGAATCGGTCGCCACCCACTCGCCCTACGACATCGTGCATCGCCTGCGCATGCCCGACGGCCGCATCAAGCACGTGCATGAACGCTGCGAGACCCACTACAACGAACTCGGCCAGCCGCTGCGTTCGACCGGCTCGGTGCAGGACGTGACCGAGCGGATGCGCACCGACGAGCAATTGCGCAAGCTCTCCCGCGCGGTCGAGCAAAGCGCCAGCAGCATCGTCATCGCTGACGTAGAAGCCCGAATCGAGTACGTCAATCAGGCCTTCGTCAACGCCACCGGCTACAGCCGCGAGGAAGTGATCGGACACAACCCACGCCTGCTGCAGTCCGGCCAGACGCCGAGATCGACCTACTCCCAGCTCTGGGCCACCCTCGCCTCCGGGGAAGTCTGGAAGGGCGAGTTCATCAATCGCCGCAAGAACGGCGAGATCTATCACGAGCTCGCCAGCATCGCCCCGATCCGTCAACCCGATGGCCGCATCACGCACTACGTCGCCGTCAAGGATGACATCAGCGAGCGCAAGCGGCTGACCGACGAGCTGGAGCAGCATCGCCATCAGCTCGAACGCCTGGTCGAGCGGCGCACCCGCGAGCTACTTGACGCCAAGGCCGATGCCGAAGCCGCCAATCAGGCCAAGAGCGCGTTCCTGGCCAACATGAGCCACGAGATCCGCACCCCGATGAACGCGATCGTCGGCCTGACCCATCTGCTGCAAGCCGCCGTTACCGACCCCGAGCAAAAGGCCCGGCTGTCCAAGATCAACGACTCGACCCAGCACCTGATGGCCGTGATCAACGACGTGCTGGACATCTCCAAGATCGAGGCGGGCAAATTTGATCTGGTCGTCGAGGAACTCAATCTGTCGCGGATCCTGGCTGGCGTAGCCGACTTGATGCGACACCGGGCGCAGGACAAGGGGCTTGATCTGCGCGTTCAGATCGCCGAAGACCTGCCGCAGCGACTCTGCGGTGACACCACCCGCCTGACCCAGGCCCTGCTGAACTACGCCTCCAACGCCGTGAAGTTCACCGATCATGGCAGCATCCTGATCCGAGCCTCCCTGCAGGAAACCACCCCGGATGGCAGTCTGGTTCGCTTCGAGGTTCAGGACACCGGCATTGGCATTTCGCCCGAACAGTTGCCTCGGCTGTTCCAACCCTTCGAGCAACTCGACACCAGCACCACGCGCCGCTTCGGCGGTACCGGACTTGGGTTGACCATTACCCGGCGCCTGGCCGAACTGATGCACGGCAGCGCCGGAGTCAGCAGCCAGCCCGGCCTCGGTAGCACCTTCTGGTTCACGGCTCGGCTGGACTTGTGTACCGAAGCGGAGTCGTCCAGGTCCGACGCCATCGACCCGGTTCGACTGATCCAGGCCTCGGGCCGCCTGACCCGACAGACGGGCCTGGTGTCCGATACGTCGGAAAGCGCCTCGTCCAACCGGCGCTTCGACGGTGTTCGGGTCCTGTTGTGCGAAGACAACCCGATCAACCAGGAAGTCGCCCTGGAGTTGCTGCGCGGGACCGGCATGACGGTCGATCTGGCTGACAACGGGGCCAGCGGCGTCGAATTGGCCCGCCAAAGTCCCTATGACCTGATCCTGATGGACATCCAGATGCCGATCATGGATGGCCTGGAAGCCACCCGACTGATTCGGACCCAGGCCGGACATCGCTCCACCCCGATCCTGGCCATGACCGCCAACGCCTTTGGCGAGGATCGTCAACGCTGCCTGGATGCCGGCATGAACGACCACGTGGCCAAGCCCGTCGAACCCGATGCCCTGTTCGCCGCCGTGGGCCGGTGGCTGGATCGGGGCGTTCCGACACGGACGCAAGATCCGACCGCCACGTCTTCCGCAAGCTCCGAGGCCCCCCCCACAGCTGACGCGGCCGTCACCCTCCCTGCCACACCCACGTCCTCAGCCCGCACGGCGGACCCCGGCAGCGAGGACCCCTCTCGCAGCCCGGACTCCGATCTACGGAGTCTCCTCAGCACGGTGCCCGATCTGGATCTTGGCGCCGGCCTGCGAGTCACCCGCGGCCGGGTGGATCGTTATCTGGAACTTTTGCGTCTGTTTGTCGATCACCACGAGGGCGACATCGATCGGCTGCGCCAGTTGCTGGCCGACGGCTACATCGGTCAGGCCGAGCGCATCGCCCATAGCCTCAAGGGCGCCGCGGGCACCCTGGCCATCACCAGCCTGCATCAGCTGGCCTCTTCATTGAATCAGGTGCTGCGCGATCGGCGCGATCTGCGCGAGATCCTGGCTCAGGCCGAACTGTTCGAGCAGGCCCAGAATGCCTTCAATACTGCGATCCGACAGCTCGATCTGCCCGCAGAGATCCCCCGAATCGATGTCACGGTGCCCGATCTGCCCCAACGGCTGGATGACCTGGCATTGCTGCTGAGCGAAGGCGATATCCAGTCCAACCGCCTGGTGCGCCAACTGGCCCCGACCCTGCGCCCGATGTTCGGCCATCGCATCGAGGATCTGCTGCGCCAGATCGAGTCCTTCAACTACGAGCCGGCGCTGGCCCTGCTGCGTCGACTTCAGTCCGAACTGACCGAACGAGCCCGTCGCGGATGAGCACGCACTTTGAGCGCCCCAGGCCGGTCACCCCAACGCCTGTCAACGCGATCTGGCTGGTAGCGATCGCCCTGGTCGGCACCACGGTGATCACCGCCGTATGCAGCCTGATGTTCTTCGGCACCGTGACGGCGCCCTTCCTCATCACCGGGCTGGTGGCCAGTGGTGTGCTGGCGCCCGCTCTGCTGCTGTTGCAGCGCGCCTCGCACCTGGGCATTCAGCGTCAGATCGAGGAGCGTGAACTGCTGCTGCGCACCCTGCTCGATGAGGTCGAGGACGGAATTGAACTCGTTGACGTTGACACCCTGCAATTCGTCGAGGTCAACGCCGCCGCCTGCCGGATCATGGGCTGGAGTCGGGAGGAATACCTGGGGCTGCGGCTCTACGACACCCAATTGCCACCCCAGGCGGGAGGACTCACGCCGGAGGAGCTGACGGCGCGGGTTCAGTCTCTGTACCAGCATCCTCAGGACGCCCCGCCCCGCCTGCCCCTCGAGCATCGTCATCGCACCCGCAGCGGTGAGGTGATCGACATCTCCTTGCACCTCAAACCGATCACCCTGGGCCAGGCGCGCTTTGTGTTGGCGGTCTGGCAGGACATCACCGACCAGAAGCGTACCGGCCAATTGCTGGAAATCCAGCAGGGCTACCAGACCGCTCTGCTCAGTCATGCCCCCTTCCGCATCTGGCTCAAGGATCGCCACGGCCGCTACCTGGCTGCCAACCAGCCCCAGGCGCAGGCGCTGGGGCACCGAGATCCGAGCGCCCTGATCGGCGCCACCGACATCGAACTGTGCCCGCGCTGCGCCGCCGAGCATGAGCAAGGCAGCCAAAGCATCGACGACCTGGTGATGCATGAGCGCCAGCCTCAGGTCAGCGAAGAGCGGTTTGTCGATCCGGACGGACGCACGCGCTGGCTGGAGGTGCACCGCGGCGTCGCCTTGAATACTCAGGGCCGCGTGCTGGGCACGATTGGCTTTGCGCTGGACATCACCGAGCGGTACGAAGCCCGCGACCGGTTGCGAGCCCGTGAGTATTTCCTCAACGAGACGCAACGCCTGGCGCGCATTGGCGGCTGGCGGGCCTACCCGGCCGAAAACCGGGTGGAGTGGACCGATGAGATCGCCCTGCTGCTCGGCAAGCAGACCGGCTGGATGCCGAGTCTGGTCGAGACGCTGCAGATGTACCTGCCCGAAGAGCAGCCTCGAGTCAGCCAGGCCATCGAACGCTGCATCGCTACGGGCGAGCCCTTCGAGATGCTCACCCGGGTCGCCCGGCCGGAGGGCACGGTGATGTGGGTCGAGTTGCGGGCCACCCGCCATCTGGATCCCGGGGGAGCGTTCGACTATGTGGAAGGCACCTTCCAGGACGTCACCGAGCGCCAGGAGATCCAGGCCGAACTCCAGGCCTACCGCGACCACCTCGAAGAGATGGTGGCTCGCCGCACCGAGGAGCTCGATCGGCTCTTCCAGGCTCTGCCCGACCTGTATTTCCGCCTCGCCCGCGACGGCACCATCCTCGACTTCCGGGCCGGCAACGTGGCCGAACTGTATGTGCCACCGTCCAGCTTCCTGGGGCATCGCATGCAGGATGTGTTGCCGCCTGAGGTGGCGGTCCGGTTCACCGAGGCCTTTGCCCGCATCGATCATGACAGCGGCATGGAGTTCGTCGAATACGAGCTCGATGTGCCCGAAGGGCATCGAATCTTCGAGGCCCGGGTGATGCCCTTCAGCGCCAGCCAGGTCGTGGCGGTGGTGCGGGACATCACCGAGCGTCGGGCGGACGAACAGGCCCGGGAGCGGGTGCTGAGCGAAGCCGAGCGTCTCGCGCAGCTCAAGACCGAGTTCCTTGCCAATATGAGCCATGAGATCCGCACGCCGCTCAATGGCGTGCTCGGATTTGCTCAGATTGGACTGCGCAGCCAGAGTCTGGAGCGCAGCCACGAAGCCTTTGCCCGGATCATCGATTCGGGGCAGCTGCTGCTGGGCATCATCAACGACATCCTCGATTTCTCGAAAATCGAAGCCGGTGGCCTGCACGTCGAGTCGGTGCCGCTGCGCCTGGCCACACTGATCCGCGAGTCGATCGAACTGGTACAGGAGCGGGCCCGGCTCAACGGCACCTCGCTGCGCGTCCGACTCGACCCCGGGCTGCCGCCTTTGTGCCTGGGCGACCCGTTGCGCATCCGCCAGATCCTGATCAACCTGCTGTCCAACGCCGTCAAGTTCACCCACCACGGCCAGATCACGGTCAGGCTGCAGCGCGATGTCGAGCAGGACGATTGGCTGCAGCTTCAGGTCGAGGACAGCGGCATCGGCATGAACGCCGAACAAATGGGCCGTATCTTCCGACCCTTTGAGCAAGGGGACGGCTCGACCACACGGCGCTTCGGAGGCACCGGCCTGGGGCTGGCGATCACGCATCGGCTGATCGATCTGATGGGCGGCAGCATCGATGTCACCAGCCAGCCCGGTCAGGGCAGTCTCTTCACGGTCAGGCTGCACTGCCCCGCCGCCGGCGACCCTGACGATATCGACAGCGTGCCCGACCCGCTGTTCGACCCCACCGAACCCGCTCTGACCGGGCTGCGGCTGCTGGTGGCGGAGGACAACGAAATCAACCGGCAAGTCCTGCTCGACAACCTGCGCACCGACGGTGCCGAAGTCAACGTGGTCGACAACGGGCGTCGTGCCGTCGATCAGGTGCTGGCCCACGGGGCAGGACACTACGACCTCGTGCTGATGGATGTGCAGATGCCCGTGATGGACGGGTACGATGCGACCCGCGCCCTTCATGCCGTCGACCCGGAATTGCCTGTGGTCGGACAGACGGCCCATGCGATGGCCAGCGATCGCGAACGCTGCCTGGCAGCCGGCATGGTCGATCATCTGGCCAAGCCCATTGACCCGATCGATCTGGTTCGCGTCGTGCTCAGGCACGCCCGTCGCCCCCTTTCACCGCACTCTCCTTCGACTCCCTCTGATGGCCCTCAAAGCAACCATTCACAAGGCCCAGCTGCAGATCGCTGACCTGGACCGCGGTCTGTACGTCAATCCGAATCTCACCATCGCGCGCCACCCCTCCGAAACCGATGAGCGCATGCTGCTGCGTGTGCTGGCCTATGCGATGAATCTGCCGCTCGACGACACCCAGGGTGCCCTCGATCTCGGCCCGGGGCTCTCCGATGTCGACGCCCCAGATCTGTGGGAGCGCGACCTGATCGGCGACATCCGCCACTGGATCGAACTCGGGCAACCCGACGAACGCCGGCTGCAGAAAGCCGCTTCACGCTCCGAGCGGGTCAGCGTCTACAGCTACGCCGCCTCAACCCCGATCTGGTGGGCGGCACTGAGCAGCAGCCTGGGCGGCAAGCTCGACCGCATGGACAAGGTGCGCGTCTTTGCCATCGACCCTGAGCAATGCACGGCACTGGCCGCGCTGTCCGAGCGGTCGATGCAGTGGCAGATCACCATCCAGGACGGCACCGCCTGGATCAACGACGACCGCCAGCGCAGCGTCGATGTCACGCCGCGCCTGCTCAAGGACTGGGCACGATGAGACTGCTTCACACCATGCTGCGAGTCGGTCATCTCGACCGATCGATCGAGTTCTATACCCGCGTGCTGGGCATGACGCTGATACGCGTCACCCACCGCCCCGAGCAGGGCTATGACCTGGCCTTTCTCGGCTACGGCACCAATCCGGAGCACGCCGAGTTGGAGCTGACCTACAACCACGGCGTCGATCGCTACGAACTCGGCACTGCCTACGGCCATATCGCGCTGGGTGCGCCCGATCTGCACGCCGTCTGTGCGCGGGTGCGCGAACTCGGCACTCCGCTGGGAGCCACCGTCAGCCAAGAGCCCGGCCCGGTCAAGGGCGGCAACACGATGATCGCCTTCATCACCGACCCGGACGGCTACAAGATCGAGCTGATCGAACGGGCCTGAGCGGAGCCCGGGGCGAGAGCCCTGTCAAAACTCCCGCATCGCCACGACCCACAGCCGCGGGCTGCGATCAACCACGGCGCTGGAGCTGACACCCCAGGACTGCCAGGCGAGGTGACCGCTCAGCCACCATCGAGTGGATGGTCGACCTTCCAGACCCAGGCCACCGCCGG
>DALYHR010000026.1:0-14642 GCA_031970775.1 Burkholderiaceae bacterium
TGTAGGCCCCGCGCTTGTTCTGCGGAGCGTGCTCAGCCACATAGGTGGCTGCACCACCGTACTCACCTCCCAGAGCAAGACCTTGGGCCATCCGCAGTGCAATCAGCAGCACCGGAGCGGCCACACCGATTGAGGCGTAGTTGGGTAGGATACCGACGATGAAGGTCGACAGACCCATGATCAGAATCGTGACCAGGAAGGTGTACTTCCGTCCAATCATGTCGCCAAAACGACCGAAAATCAGGGCACCGAAAGGTCGCACAATAAAACCAGCGGCAAATGCCAGCAGCGCGAAAATGAATGCAGAGGTCGGATCAAGACCTGAGAAAAACTGCTTGGCGATAATCGAAGCCAGCGAACCATACAGGTAAAAGTCGTACCACTCGAAAACAGTTCCGAGCGAAGAGGCAAATATCACCTTCCGCTCTTCGGCCGTCATCGGCGAATAGGAATTCTCCTGAGGTACCGCAGGAGTTGCGGGATTTGTCGACATGGATTGTCTCCTTCTTTGAGAGGACAGGATGAGAAAGTCGGCCAGGAAATTCCAGACGCCTTAGAGCGCCGACAGAAGCCGCTTGGGAGAAAACTTGAGTGCTTCAGGCAGACGCTCGGCAGCGGCCACACCCCGACCCAGGATCTGGTCAGCGCCGTTGCGACCGAAAGCATGAGTGAGCGAGACGAACATGATCCGCGTCAGTTCGGCCAGTTCCAGTGACATGCCGGGCACGATCCAGTCGTCGTTGAGGGGCCGCATCCATGCCTGACTGAAGCGCATCTTGACGGCCTCGGTCACATCGGTCTTGTCGAGTTCGGACAGCGCACCGGTCCAGACCGTATCAGCAGCATCGCGGTGAAACTGATAGATCTCCTTCAGAACCGCGCGCATCACGGCCCCGAAGACGATCTGTGGCTCGGCAGGTGCGGCGGCGGGTGCCGGCGGAGGTGGGGCCGGCGGAAGCACCACGCGCGGCTGCTGCAATTCCACGGGAACGCCCAAAGGCACCGGCTGCGGGATGCTCACAGGAGCGGGCGGCGGAGGCGGCGGCTCCGGAGCCGGCTTGGCCTGAGCCATACGGGCGACCATCTGCGCCTGCATCTTCGGCCACGGATCAGCCGGCAGGTCATTGAGCGAGGCTTTCAGAGCCGCGAAGAACGAGCCGTACAGACGTTTCTTCGTGGCGGCATCGAACATGAACTTCGACCCCAGCGCATCGACGTAGCCAATCACGTCTGAGACAGCTTCGCCGCGCATATTTTCATGCTGCATCCAGAGCGCCTCGAACAGCGCCGTCTCGTCCAGCACATCGGACAGGACGGCCACTGCAGCCCGCCTTCGCAGCGCAGATTGGGATTCAAAGGACATCGTCATTCCTCCATCAGGAGCACAGTGGGTAAGCGTGACCGTCGAAGGCACCCCTGACAGGTGCCCGATCGGGACCACCGAAACGACTCCGTTGCAGGGATGACTTTCATCAACTCTCCTGACCCAGATCAAGGCTTTCGGTGTGACGGCGGGATGATGCGCCCTGACAACCCAACAGAAGCTTACAAGCAAGAGGGTTTGACCGATGCACGAACATATTCCCGTGAATGCTCCACAACGTTACTTTTCTGTTACCTTGCCTCCGCAAACATCGAAGTATCAGATTTGGCTTAAATAGGCCGAATCAGAAAACTTCAGATACATTGGTGTCTGTGTTTCTGACACACTGATTCGAGAACTATTTCCTATTTCAGTACCCCCGATGCTTCACCTCCTGAATCTCCTTGCTGCCATTGCACTACTGGTCTGGGGCACCCAGATCGTGCGAACCGGCATCCTGAGCGTGTTTGGCGAAAACCTGCGGCAGGTCCTGGCATTGAGCATGGGCTCTCGGCCGCGAGCCCTGCTGGCCGGACTCGGCGTCACGAGCCTGCTGCAATCGGGGACTGCCACCTGCATGATCGTGGCCTCCTTCCTGGGCCGAAATCTGGTGCCCACGTCGGCGGCGTTGGCCGTGATGCTCGGTGCGGACATGGGCTCAAGCCTGATGGCGGTCGTCTTCTCGTTCGATCTGTCCTGGCTGTCGCCCCTGCTGATCTTCGTCGGCGTGGTGACTTATGTGTCTCGGGAAAAAAGCACCGCGGGCCGGATCGGCCGAGTCGCGATCGGTCTGGGCCTGATCACCCTGGCTCTGCAACTGATCGTACAAAGCACCCGTCCGCTGATCGACTCTGCCGCTGTGCGCGCGCTGCTGGCCTCGCTGCCCAGCGATGTGCTGCTCGACATCGTGGTGGGATCGATCCTCACCGTATTGGCCTATTCCAGCCTGGCCATCGTGCTGCTCACCGCCACGCTGGCCGTCTCGGGTATGGTGCCCGAGACCGTCGCGCTCGGCCTGGTAGTCGGCGCCAATCTCGGCAGTGGCATTTTGGCGGTGCTGGCGACCAACAACTCCACGCTGGCGGCACGGCGCCTGCCCATCGGCAACCTGCTCTTCAAGGCTATCGGCGCCTTGATGACGATTCCGCTGCTTCCCTACGTTCACCCCTGGCTGCGCGAGCTCGCCGGCACCATCGACCGCCAGGTGGTGCTGCTCCACCTCGGCTTTAACGTGACGCTGGCCTTGAGTTTCATCGGCCTGACCGGCGTCATGGGTCGCGCACTGGAGCGCTGGATGAGCCCGCCGGATGTTGAGGGCACGCAGCGGCCGCAGCACCTCGACCCGATCGCCCTGGGTACGCCCTCACTGGCCATCTCCTGCGCCGCTCGGGAAGCCCTCCATCAGGCCGATGTGGTCGAAACCATGCTGCGGGGTGTTCTGCCGGTGCTGCGCAACAACGACCGACAACTGGCCGAGCGGCTGCGCGAGATGGATGACACGGTCGATCAGCTACACACCGCCATCAAGCTGTACCTGACACAGATCTCGCGTCAGGCGCTGTCCGAGCGCGAGAGCCGACGCTGGACCGACGTGGTGTCCTTCACCATCAACATGGAACAGGTCGGCGACATCGTCGAGCGCATCCTGCTGGACATCGAGGACAAGAAGATCCTCAAGAACCTCAGCTTCTCGGACGCAGGCATGGCCGAGATCTATCACCTCCATGAGCGACTTTTGACCAATCTGCGCCTGGCCATGAGCGTTTTTCTCGATGGCCATGTGCGAGACGCCCAGCGTCTGCTGGAAGAGAAGGCGCGCTTTCGCGAGCTGGAGCACGAGTACGCTGCCAGTCACCTGGCCCGCCTGCAGGACAACACCCCGCAAAGCATTGAGACCAGCTCGCTCCATCTGGACCTGATCAGCGACCTCAAGCGCATCAACTCGCATATCTGCTCGATTGCCTACCCGATCCTGGAGTCGGCCGGGGCACTCAGCCCGACGCGGATCCGCAATTCGCGGCTGATGACGCTGGAAAGCACCCTCGAGCAACCCCACAAGGGCTCTTCGTCACGCAGTGCAAGGCCTTCGGGCCACTGATACGATGCGCGGCCGTTCGATGTGGGGCCATGCCGGCCCCACGCTCCGACCCGACTGGAATTGCCGATGGCCGCGCCCGAATCCCTGCTCCCTGACCGTGATGCCTCGACTGCAGACCCCGCATCCGGCACGCCGCTGTCCCATGTCATCCGGGAACGCATCCGCAAAGCCGGTCAGCGCTTCCATGCCAACGACAACATCTCGGCCTTCATTCAGCCCGGTGAAATCGACGGCCTGCTCGAAGAAGTCGAGCAGCGCATGCAGGTGGTGCTGGAGAGCCTGGTGATTGATACCGACAGCGACCACAACACCCGCGAAACTGCACGTCGGGTCGCCAAGATGTATCTGCAGGAGATATTCCGGGGGCGCTATGTCGTCGAGCCCGACGTCACCGAATTCCCGAATGTCTCGCGGCTCAACGAGCTGATGATCGTCGGCCCCATCACGGTCCGCAGTGCCTGCTCGCACCACTTCTGCCCGATCATCGGCAAGCTCTGGATCGGCGTACTGCCCAATCAGCAGTCCAATCTGATCGGCCTGTCCAAGTACGCCCGACTGGCCGAATGGATCATGTGTCGCCCGCAGATTCAGGAAGAAGCCGTGGTGCAACTGGCCGATCTGCTGCAGGACAAGATGGCTCCGGACGGCCTGGCCATCGTGATGGAAGCCGAACACTTCTGCATGAGCTGGCGGGGCGTGCGCGATATGGATTCACGCATGACCAACAGCGTGATGCGCGGCGCCTTCCTCAGCGATGCCACACTTCGTCGCGAACTGCTTTCCCTGATCCGACCCGCGCGACAATAGGGGCATGCGCCCCCGACAGATTACGGCCCTGGTGGCCTCCTGCCTGCTGTTGACCCTGGTGTTGCCTGCTGCGGCCGGAACCTCGGCGGATGCCGGTATTCCACCTGCAGTGGATACCCGTGGGCTCGAGCCCCTGGGGCCGAAGTGGCTCAACGCCAATCCCTACCGCCGACAGCCTGCGGCGATCGGCATTGGGGCCTATGCCTTCCGACAGCACTGCGCCCGCTGCCATGGTGAGGCCGCTCACAGCACCGGCATCGCCCCGGAGCTGCGCCGACTCGACCGGGATTGCATCGCGCTCGATAGCGCCGACAAGCGCCGGGCCTGCGTCGACGAGATCGATGCCTATTACCTCAGCACCGTCCGGCATGGGCGCCTGCGTAACGGCATCGTCTGGATGCCCCCTTACGAAGGCGTGCTGGATCAGGAGGCGATCTGGGCGATCCGCGCCTATCTGGAAGCCCGACCCTGAACCCGGACCGTCCTGGTCCGCCCAACTCCTCATTTGCTTCTCGGATGGAACACTTCGACGCCATCATCATCGGCGCCGGTGCCGCCGGCCTGTTCTGCGCCGGCATGGCCGGACAACGCGGCCTGCGCGTGCTGCTGCTCGACCACGCCGAGCGCGTGGCCGAAAAAATCCGCATCTCTGGCGGAGGACGCTGCAACTTCACCAACCGCGATGCCTCGCCTGCGCAATTTCTCAGCGACAACCCGTCGTTCTGCCGCTCGGCACTGGCGCGCTACAAGCCCGCGGATTTTCTCGAACTGCTTGGCCGCTACGACATTGCCTTTCACGAAAAGCATCTCGGCCAACTGTTCTGCGACCGCTCAAGCAGCGACATCATCGACATGCTGCGGGCTGAATGCGGCGCCGGTCAGGTCGTACACCGGCAGCCTTGTTCAGTGCGAGCGGTGCGTTTATCGGGGGGGGGCGGGTTCGAGCTGGATACCGATTCAGGGACGGTTCGCGGCACACAACTGGTGGTAGCCACCGGCGGGTTGTCGATTCCACAGATCGGCGCCAGCGATTTCGGCCTCAGGTTGGCCCGACAGTTTGGCCATGCCATCGTCGAGCCGCGCCCGGCCCTGGTGCCGCTGACCCTGGCGGCCGATCCGGCCTGGGCGCAATTGGCCGGCGTCTCCCTGCCCGTGCGCATCAGCACTGGCAGCGGCAAGCAGCGGCGGCAGTTCGAGGAAGACCTGCTGTTCACGCACCGCGGACTCAGCGGTCCGGCAGCACTGCAGATCTCCAGCTACTGGCGCCCCGGGCAAGCGCTGGGCCTCAATTTCTGGCCCCGCACCGGCGGCAACGAGGATCTGGCGGCTGCGCTGCGGCAGGCCAAGAGCGGCTCTCGCCGACAGCTCGGCACGGTTCTGACCCAACTCGAAGGCCATCCGCCCCAGCGCATGACCGAGCATTGGGTGGCTCAGTCCGGACTGGATCTGCAGCAGCCGATCGCTGAAACGCGCGATCGCGATCTCGAACGGCTGGCTCGGCAGCTTCAGGACTGGTCGGTCATCCCCGATGGCACGGAAGGCTGGAAAAAGGCCGAAGTGATGGCCGGCGGGGTGGATACGCGGCGCCTGAGCTCGCAGAGCATGGCCAGCCTTGATGTGCCGGGCCTGCATTTCATTGGCGAGGTCGTCGACGTGACCGGCTGGCTGGGAGGCTACAACTTCCAGTGGGCCTGGGCCAGCGCAGCCGCCTGCGCCCGCAGCCTGCAGGCCGCGGGCGACCGGGTTAATCCCGGCTGATTACTTACAGGTCGTGGCCGGAGTCGACACCGGACGGTCGGTGGTCCAGACCTCGACGCGACGGTTACGCTCGCGACCGGCCTCGGTTTCATCCGAAGCCACCGGCACCGTCGCACCGAAGCCAAACACCACCTTGGCCTTGACCCCGTAGGTCGCCAGTTCGGCAGCAGCTGCATTGGCGCGGTCCTGCGACAGCTTCTGGTTGGCACAGGCCGAGTTGCTGGCGCCATCGGTGAAGCCCAGCAGCATCACCTCACTCTTCTTGTTGCCCTTGGCTTCGAGCATGGCCGCGATACGACCCAAGTCACGCTGGGCCTTGACGTCCAGATCGAGTGAGCCGGGGTTGAAGCGCAGGTTCACGGACAGGCGATGGGCCCCATCGGTCAGCTGCTGGTAGTCGGGGTTCTTGGAAACGGCCTTGAATTCCATCGCTTCGGCCGACTGGCTGACGAAGCCGGTCTTCTCGGCAACCTTCTGGCCCTCCGGCGAGACAGCGAACTCGGCAAAGCGCACCGCCAACGGATTGTTGGTCTTGGGCGGCACGTACATGTAGAGACGACGGGACAGCGGATATTCTTCCGCGCCCACCGTCAGCTTGGTCGGACGCATCGGCTGCGCCGTGCCGTCCGTGATCGCCAGCACCTTGGCCTGATGGGTGTCATGCATCGCGGCAAAACCGATGCCTTGCGGATCGCGCGCCACCATGTCCGACAGCCCGCCGTTGTCCTCGATGCGCTGCGCCGTCTTGACCACATCCCCGCCCGCCAGCACCTGATCCTTGAAGGCATCGTAGGTGCCGGACTTCTCATCGCGGCTGTAGACCTTGATGGCACCGGCCTTGCCGCCCACCTGCGCCCAGTCGGTGACCTTGCCGGTGAAGATGTCGCGCAGTTGCGCAATCGTCAGTTGCTTGACCGGGTTGGCGCCGTTGACCACGGCGGCCACGCCATCGAGCGCCACCACGTATTCGGCCCCATCGGTGGCCAGATTGCCCAGCGCCTTGGTGAACTCGATCTCACCCTTCTTGATCGCCCGCGAGCTCATGCCGATATCCGCCTTGCCATCGCGCAGATCGGTAAAGCCGGTACCCGAACCGTGGCCATAGACCTCGACGCGCACCATGCCATCCGGCCCCTTGGCGGTCACCGCCACCTCGTCGACGATCTTGCTCGGACGGGTCTGGATCTGTGTGAAGCCTTCCTTGGCCAGGAAGGCCTCGACCATCGCCGGCGCCAGCGCGCTGGACAGCGTGCTGGAGCCATGCAGACGCAGCACGGTGGTCTCGTTGCCCTTCGACGCCACGCTGCTCGAAGCCGAGCTGGTATCCGACTTGCCGCTGAATGCCCACCATGCGCCGCCACCCAGAGCGATCACCACGGCCGCGGCCACAGCGATCAAACCCACCTTCGGGCCATGACTCCCCCCCCCTCCCTCTTCGGCCGCCTTGAGCAGGGCCGATCCACATTGGGGGCAGCGGGAACCCGGCCCGTCGTAGGGCAGATGGGTCTGGGAGGCAGCGTTGGAGCAAGCGCTGGGGAGATTGGTACAGATACCGTTGGTCATAGCATGGCTTCCTGTCGAACAAAACGCATGGCGGCGCGAGCGGCTTGGCTCCACGCCAATGACACGGCATCCAGCTCAGAGGCTGGCGCTGCCGATCGGATCGCCTCGATGCGGGCTCGCATCGACTGGCGAATCGCTTCCTGTCGGTCGGCGGCGTGTAATCGGGCGTTGACCTCAGGTCCCAACAGGGCCTGGCGCAACACCTCGAAATCCTCCTGGCTGATGTGGGTGAGTGCATCCGGAAGATCCGTGCCCAACACCCGAGGCTCCAGATCGAATCCGTCTTCATCGACCAAGGGCCACAACAACCTTGAAACACCGCTGACCGGATCGACCCCCTGACGGATCAGTCCGGCCGCTTCGGCCAACAACAGAACGCAACGGGCCTGGGGAATCCAGGCCGGTGAATCTTCTTCTCGATGAATCGACGCAGTCGCAGCAGGACTGGTCGACGGGGGGGCGGGCGGCGCAGGGGGCACAGGCGGCGGCGCTGCGGGTATTGCCGCCGGAGCAGGTGGTGCGACGGCGATCACCGCCGTCGAAGCGCGCTGAGCCGGTCGTCCCCAGTGCGGCAACGGCACCAGACCGATCAGCGTCAGCCGCTGATCCGAAGGCATCGCCATGTCGGCTCCGCCACAACCAATGCGCGCCCAATCCCCGATCTCGGCCATTGCGCCCTTGAGACGGAACAGCTTCTCCAGCGCACCGACAAAGGTCTGCAGATGACTGGCCTTGAGTTCGGCCGCAGGCATCAGAAGTTGCCAGCGCGGCGAGCAGGCCGGATCGATCGGGAACTCGCCCACCCCGACGCCGGAGAAGATCATCTGCAACGCCTGATCCTGCTGGGCCTGATGAGCCATCCAGCGCTGCGCCAGGCTGTCGATCAGGGATGGGGCAGCCTGTGCAGCGATGAATTCCCGCGCGGCCTGACCGGACAGGCGCAGCAGCGACTGAGCCAGATCCGACGCGGGCGTCATCGACGCCATCGCGCGCAGCGAGAACGTCTGAGAAAACGACCCCAGCCACGTGGCCGTCAGCGCCTTGAAATCCAGGCGTCCCAGGGCCTCACGCGTCAACAGACGCTCGCGAAGCTGGTCAGAACGACGACGGGCATTGACCTCATCAGCCCGGTTCCGCCACTCGTGGTGCACCGATTCCAGGGCTTGCTGGATCGATTCGAAGACGTGGAACAAGGCATTGAGCCGGGTGATCAGCCGCTCAGCCTGCCGCTGGGCAAACCGGCCAGCCACGACCTGCGTCATGGACAGCGCGCGCTCACGCCACAGCACCACGGCGTTGTCCAACAGGGTGTTCAACTCACGCTCATGGTCCTTGCGGCCGAAGAATCCGCCCTTGGGCTGGCTGGCGACCTGGCGTGCCGACTGGGTCAGACCGGCGACCTGAAGCCCGTGGTGTTCAGACACCTCAAGACGCTGACGAACCGTCTGTTCGAGCTGATCGACATAGAAGTGCAGTTCCGACACCATGCTCTGGAGCGTCTGCTCGCAGGCCCGCAGCGAACACTGACCCCCGAGCCACTTCTGCATCAGCTCAGACTGGATATCTGACAGGCGCTCCTCGGTAAAGCGGACCAGTTCCTCGGATTCGGTGGCGTCCTGGAAGTAGGCTTCCACCCCCTTGCCCCGAAATCCGGTCTGCAACGCCTGATCGAACAGCAGCGTCAGCTGGCCGAGACGATCAGCCTCAGGAGCCTGGCGAGCCAGTCGATGGAAATGCTCGGCGTACTCATTCCAGGTTGACTCAAAGCTCCCGGCTGCCACGACCGAAGCGATCTTCAGGTGCAGTGGATCTCCGCTGACCATGCGGCCGCGCTGTTCCGGATCCACCAGAACGACGCCAGTCTGAGCCGACGTCGATGGGGTCTCTGCACCCCGAGCCGTATCCGCCCCATCGCCCGTACTGAGTTCGGACAAGGCACGCAGGGCGATTTCGAAGCCGAGATGCTCCTGCCAGGTATCGATGTCCGGACCAATCCGCTGCACCCCGACCCCGACCAGACCCTGTCCATCGGCAGAATCCACTCGGTGACCGGCGTGAAGCCGCTGGTAGAGAAATTCCGCCATGCTGGCGATATGGGCCTGGGCTGAACCCGCTTCGGCTGTGGCGGCCTCGTGCCAGAGCAATCCTGTGTCAAACCGGGCTCGAGGCTGAGCTTCGGCCGCTTCATCGGCCATCAGGGCCTGAAGCTCGCGCAGCACGGCGCGGCAAGCGGGGGCATCGGCCTGAGTGGCACCGGCCGGGACGACCCCACAGATCCGCACTTCATCCTCATCACCCGTGCATTTTTTTCGCAACCCGGGGATCAGGGCCAACAGAAGCGCCGATTCCTTGGGATGACCCAGATGTCCCACCAGATGACAGGTCAGCGCTTCCGGACGCCCGGCCTGGGTCTGACCCTCAAGCCAGATCTGTGCGGCCGACTGGGATTCCAGGGGAGTACGACCGGGAGCCTGGACCAGCAACATCTGATCCTCGGGCAAGCGGATCGACAGACCCGCAACGTTCCAGATCGGCGCCTCGGGCCGCAGATCGGCTCCGTCCTGACTGATGAGCGCCTGCCGGACCTCGAATCCTTCCGGATGCAGCTGTCCGTGACGCAGCACGAGGCGCCGGCGCAATTCCGCCAGAACCTGTGCGCCCGTCGCTCCTAGTCCGATGATCAGATGGTTCATTCTCAAGGTGCCGTCATTCAACCCGGACAAATCACCCAGCCCCCATACAGTGGCCCCGATGAATTACCGCGTTTCTGGTTATCCCGTGCAGTGCGACCGACAGAATTCTGAATATCAGCACTGCAACTCGGTCCGGACAATAACCGCCCATCGCGTTTCCGGCGTAACAAACCTCCCGTCATGTCGCTCAACTTGTGAATCAATGCTTGTTTTGCGATCCAATCATGTCGCCCATTTACAACAGTTGGATATTTCGATCGATGCAAAGCCCATCAAAAGCCGTTTCACCAGGGCACACCAATCGATCAAAATCTGATTCAAAATGAAAGTTTTGGATCAAATGAATGAAATTCATGCATTTTTCAACACAAATGAGTCAACAACAAATGACACCCCAGCATCGCGTCAGCCTGAAGTCAGCCCCTTGGATAGCCGGCCCAGATACCAGAAAATCTTCAGTCAATACCCATTAAAACAGCCCATCCGAGGAAAACACTCAGCATTGCTTCGGGAATAAATCACACAGAATCCGCACCACAGATCAACATAAGAAATAGCGCATAGACCCCACCCCTCTAAATCAAGTATCAAAAAAAAGACATTCGATACGAATATCACCAAGCGTGCCGAATATGACCGTTAGCATGACTTTCAGTCTTCGTAGGATCCCGCCTGCCTCGACCGCATCGCTCGAATCCGAATCGGTCCGCGAATGCTCCGCCCGTGATGACCGGAAGGTCAGTCACCCTTGCCACGAAAGGAAGTCATGAAGCCCTTGCAACTTGGCGTGCTTATCGCCTCACTCCTTAGCCCCATGCTTGCCCATGCCGATCTGGCCCTGGCCAAGGACAAGGGCTGCCTCATCTGTCATGCCGTCGACAAGAAGGTGATCGGCCCGTCCTACCAGGAGGTTGCCGCCAAGCGCACTGCGGCCGATACGGACATGCTGGTCAATAAAGTTCTGAAGGGCGGCGGCGGCGCCTATGGCACGACCCGCATGCCGGCCAACAAGGAACGTGGCGTATCCGAAGACGACGCCAAAAAGCTGATTGCCTGGGTCCTGGCCCAGAAGAAATAAAGGGTAGCCAGTGCCCGTCCATCGCGACGAGGCACAGTGCCCGCTGGAATGCGTCTATAATCGCAGTCTTTGCTGGCAATTCGTCTTCGAGTCGGCGTTTACTGGCTGAGGCCCACCCGGGCAACAGTCAGCCTCCCTACGGGGTCCGGACCCCCGCGCCGGCCACCGAAGACACAACCGAAGGACCTACCTGTTCATGACGACCATTCGTGTCAAGGAAAACGAGCCGTTCGACGTCGCCCTGCGTCGCTTCAAGCGCACCATCGAAAAGCTCGGTCTGCTGACCGACCTGCGCGCTCGCGAGTTCTATGAAAAGCCGACGGCCGAGCGCAAGCGCAAGAAGGCTGCCGCAGTGAAGCGCCATTACAAGCGTGTTCGCTCGATGCAGCTGCCCAAGCGCCTGTACTGATCAGTCGCCGAGCTCCACGAGGCCCAAGTGCTTCGTGACTGCCTCGAAAGCCCGCGCGGGACGCCGCAGCGGGCTTTTTCTTTTTCTACTGCCCCCATTCGTAGTCCCGTTATTCACCGAGGAACCCCGATGAGCCTGAAGGACCAGATCACCGATGACATGAAGGCCGCTATGCGCGCCAAGGACAGCGAGCGCCTGTCGACCATCCGCATGCTGCTCGCTGCCATGAAGCAGCGCGAAGTCGATGAACGCATCGTGCTCGACGATGCCGCCGTGGTCTCGATCGTCGACAAGCTGATCAAGCAGCGCAAAGACTCGATTTCGCAGTACACGGCTGCCGGCCGGACTGACCTGGCCGACAAGGAAAGCGCCGAAGTTGGCGTGCTCGAGTCCTACCTGCCCCGTCGCCTGACGGCCGAGGAAATCGACACCGCGATCCGCGCCTTGGTCACCGAACTCGGTGCGACTGGAGCTGCAGACATGGGACGTGTGATGGGTGCTGCAAAACAGCGACTGGCGGGTCAGGCCGAAATGGGTCTGGTTTCGGCGGCCGTCAAGCGGGCCCTGTCCGGAACCTGACGCAGATCAGGTCAGGTGTCGGATAATTCACGCCTCCGACACCTACACCGGCTCGTCTGCGCTTGCGCAGACTCTGCCAATCAAATCCATGTCCCTTCCGCTTCAACCCCTGAGCAACGATCTGTGCGTCGCTCCGCAACTTGACCCGGCCGCGATGGAAGCTGCCGCTGCAGCGGGTTTTCGCAGCGTCATCAACAATCGCCCCGATTTCGAGCACGGCCCCGATCAGCCGACCAGTGCCGCCATGCAAGCGGCTGCCGAAGCCGCCGGTATGACGTATGTGCATCAACCTGTTTCCGGCATGATGCAAACGCCCGAGCAGATCGCCGAGTTCCGTCGCCTGCTCGACACCCTGCCCCGACCGATCCTGGCGTTCTGCCGCAGCGGTGCTCGCTGCACCAAACTGTTCATGGCCGCCTCTCAGCTCGACTAAGCGGGAACAGCCCTAACCCGACCCTGCCGGGAATACTGCAGGGACCCTCACGCCTTTCCTGCCGTTCCTTGGCCTACAGGAGCACGTCCCTTGGCTGTCATACTTCTTCCCCTGCTTCAGGTCGCCCGACTGATCGATGCTCTCAATGAGTGGGTCGGCCGTAAGGTCGCCTGGCTCGTGTTGGCTGCAGTGCTGATCTCAGCGCTCAACGCTGTGGTGCGCAAGGCCTTTAACACCAGTTCCAACGCTTTCCTGGAAGTGCAGTGGTACTTCTTCGCAGCGATCTTTCTGCTCGGAGCGGGCTACACGATGCTGCGCCAGGAGCATGTCCGCATCGACGTGATCCTGAGCCGGTTCTCGCGCCAGACTCAGGTGAAGATTGAAATCTTCGGCATCCTGGTCTTCCTGTTTCCGCTGGTCTGGACGGTGGTCTCTCTGGTCAACCCGCTGGTGATTCAGGCCTATCAAAGTGGCGAGATGTCCTCCAACGCGGGAGGCCTGATCCGCTGGCCTGTCTACGCGCTGGTGCCGGCAGGTTTCGTGCTGCTCGGGCTACAAGGAGTCTCCGAGCTGATCAAGCGTCTGGCCTTCCTGGAAGGACTGTGCGACGACCCGGGCGAGAAGAAGCAGGAAAAGTCAGCGGAAGAAGAGCTGGCTGAGGCCATCTTGGCCGCAGAAGCCGCCAAGGGTGCCGGACAAGGAGCCAAGCGATGATCGAATTCCTCAGTGCCAATATGGCCCCGGTGATGTTCGCCGGGTTGATCGTCTTCCTGCTGATGGGCTATTCGGTGGCCTTCTCGCTCGGAGCCTGCGGCCTGCTGTTCGGCTACATCGGCGTGCAACTTGATCTGTTGCCGTCCTCGCTGATGCAAGCCCTGCCGCTGCGCATCTTCGGGATCATGCAGAACGACACCCTGCTGGCGATCCCGTTCTTCACCTTCATGGGGCTGATCCTGGAGCGATCCGGCATGGCTGAGGATCTGCTCGACACGATCGGACAGCTCTTCGGCCCGATTCGGGGCGGCTTAGCCTACGCGGTGATTCTGGTCGGCGCGATGCTGGCTGCCACCACCGGCGTCGTCGCGGCCTCGGTGATCTCGATGGGTCTGATCTCTCTGCCGATCATGCTGCGCTACGGCTATGACCGGCGCGTGGCCTCGGGGGTCATCGCGGCTTCTGGAACGCTCGCCCAGATCATCCCGCCCTCGCTGGTGCTGATCATCATGGCGGACCAGCTGGGCAAAAGCGTTGGCGATCTCTACAAGGGTGCTTTCGTCCCCGGCTTCGTACTGACCGGCCTGTATGTGGGCTTCATTCTGATGGTCAGCATCTTCCGGCCGACCTTCGTGCCGGCGCTGCCCGCTGAAGCGCGCACGATCCGCGAAGACGACGGCTCGTCGGGGCTGCCGTCATTGGGCGTTCTGGCCCTGCTGTCGACCGGTCTGGCAATCGCATTTGCGCAAACTCGACCGGAAGGCACGCCGACCGATGAGTTGATCGTAGTCTCGATGTGCGTCGGGGTCGGCGTAGCCTTCGTGCTGGCTGTAGCCAACCAGATGCTGGGCATGAAGCTGCTGTCGAAGATGGCAGAGCGCGTCACCTTCGTGCTGATCCCGCCGCTGGGTCTGATCTTCCTGGTGCTGGGCACGATCTTCCTCGGCATCGCTACGCCGACCGAAGGCGGTGCGATGGGTGCCGTGGGTGCGTTGATCATGGCCGTGGCCCGCCGTCGCCTGAGCCTGAAGCTGCTGCGTCAGGCGATGGACTCAACGATGAAGCTGTCGACCTTCGTCGTCTTCATCCTGATCGGCTCGACCGTGTTCAGTCTGAGCTTCCAGGGCGTCGATGGTCCGAAGTGGGT
>DALYHR010000027.1:0-14616 GCA_031970775.1 Burkholderiaceae bacterium
TCGAGCAAGCCGCCCGCAACGATCGAGTGGGAATGACCCCACGCTGAGGGCTCCTGATGGCCGAGTTCCGCCTGCTGCAGTCGCTTCGCCCCGGTTCACTCTGGGCCCGTTTGCTGTTGCCGCTCGCCTTGGCCATCGTGTTGGCAGGCTCCTTGCGCACTTGGCTGGTCATGCTCGAGGAGCGTGCCGATGCGCAGGCCGCACAGGTTCATCTGACTGAGACGCTGGGCACCACGCTGGCGCTGGCGCTGGGTGAGCAGGCAGCCGACCAGCATCGCACCCACATCCAGACCATGATCGCCCAGACCGCCGCCAACCAGGGCGTGTTGTCTGTGGCGTGGGAATTGGTCGGTCAAGTCGAGTTGCGCGCCGACCGGCTGCTGCGCCCCCCCCAAGGCGTCCCCGCCTGGTTTGTTCGCGTCTTTAACCTCCAGCCCCTCACGCAGCGCTGGCCGGTGATGTGGCATGGCAGCAGCCATGGGGATCTGATCCTGACTTCGGACCCGACGACTCTGATCGAAAAGTCCTGGCACCGTGTGCTCAATCAGGCCCGCATGGTGGCCGCGGTTGTGCTGATGCTGGTGGTGGTGCTCACGCTGGTGCTGCGCACTTCGCTCAAAGGGCTCTCCGATCTGGTCGATGCCTCCCGAGCCCTGCAGCAGGGGCAAATCAGTACCCGGCTGAGGCCGGTGGGAGCCCGGGAGGTTCGCAGCGTCGCCGCGGCGTTCAACGCGATGGCCGAACAAATCGGCGATTTACTCAATCGGCTGCGCCTGGCACGCACGGCGCTGTTCCAGGAAAAGGAGCGCCTGGAGACCACTCTGGCGTCGATCGCCGAAGCGGTCATCGCCACCGATGCCGAGGGGCGCATCCGCTTCATGAACCCGATGGCCGAGCGGCTGATCGGCTGCGAACGCGAGTCGGTCTACGGCGAGACTTTCGAGTCGGTGGTGCAGATCGTTCAGGACAGCAACCGCATGCCCGTCGAGGCCCCGGTGCGTCAGTCGCTCAGCGATGCTCGCATCGTCACCTGGAGCGACCACACGCTGCTGCGCCGCGATGGCGGCCCGGAGCTGCTGATCGAAGGATCGGCAGCCCCGATTTACGACGGCGCACTGCACGTCGTTGGCGCCGTCATGGTGTTCCGCGATGTCACCGACCGCATCGCCCTGCAGCGCCGCATCGCCTGGCAGGCTGGGCACGATGCCCTCACCGGCCTGCCCAATCGGATGCTGATCCGCGACCGTCTCGAGCAGGCCATGGCCCAGGCGCGACGGGATGGCAGCATGCTGGCGGTGTGCTTCATCGACCTCGATGGTTTCAAGGCCCTCAACGACCTTCACGGCCATGCCGTCGGCGACCGCATGCTCGTGACGGCCGCTCAGCGCCTGCGCGCCACGCTGCGCTCGATCGATTCGGTTGCGCGGCTCGGCGGGGATGAGTTCGTCGTCCTGCTGAGCAACATCACCTCGTTCCAGGAACTCGACCAGGTGCTGGCCCGACTGATCGAGTCGATTTCACAGCCGGTGGTGGTGGATGCTGTCGAGCTGCGTCTGCGTGCCAGCATCGGTGTATCAGTGTTCCCGCAGGACGACTCGGACGCTGACGTGCTGCTGCGTCACGCCGACCTGGCGATGTATCAGTCCAAGGAAGATGGGGGCCATCAATACCGCCTGTTCAACCCGCACGACGATCTGGGCCTGCAGTTGCGGCAGAAGCGCATCGACCGAATTGCCCGAGCTCTCCAGGACGGTGAAATGCGGCTGCTCTACCGTCCACGGGTCGAGCTGGGCACCGGGCGACTGATCGGGCTGGAAGCCACGGTGCGGTGGGATCACCCCGACGAGGGGGAACTGATGCCGACCAGTTTCATGCCCCTGATTCAGGGCCCTGAACTGATCGCCGCCACCAACGACTGGATGATCGACACCGCCCTGAGCCAGCTCCAGGCCTGGCGTCAGGAGGGCCGAACTGGTTGGCCGCTCAGTGTGCCGCTGCTGTGCCGCGACTTGCAGGAGGCCTCCTTCGTCCAGCGCCTGCAGGCGGCGCTGGACCGATATGACGGGATCGCCCCCACCCTGCTGGAACTGGAGATCCATGAATCCGGCAGCCTCGAAGACCTGCAGCAGATCGATCAGACCCTGGAGACCTGCCGTCAGCTGGGCGTGCGCATCGTGCTGGATCAGTTCGGTCAGGGCTATGCCTCGCTGCTACACCTCAAGCGACTGCCCGCCGACCGGCTCAAGATCGATCCGGGCTTCGTGCGCGGCATGATCGAGGAACGCTCCGACCTCGCGACCGTGGAAGCCATCATCACGATGGCCCGCCTGTTTGGCCGGGAAGTCAGCGCCGAAGGCATCGATACTGCAGAACAGGGCACGCTGCTGATGCGCCTGGGCTGCCCCGCCGGTCAGGGCAACCGAATCTCAGCACCGCTCAAGGGCGAAGAGGTTGCGGACTGGGCGGGGCAGTACGCCGGCGAGTCGAGCTGGTCGATCTGGGCTGGCACCGATTGGCGACTGGAGGACTTTCCACTGCTGATGGCCGAGCATGACCACCATCGCTGGGTGCGTCAGATCATCGCATCGACCCAGGGCAATTCGCCGCGCTTGGGCGCCGAAGAAATTTGTGATCACCACCGCTGCCGCTTCGGTCGCTGGTTCGATGGTGAAGGTCAGGAACGCTACGGGCACCTGGAAGCCTTCAAGGCGATCGAACCCGTTCACGTCGAGGTTCATCGGCTCGGCATGAGCATTCTGCAGCTCGGCTCCATCGGGCATACCGAAGAGGCGCAGGCGCAGGCGGCAGAACTCAGCCAGCGGCGCGATGACATCGTTGTCCGACTGATGGAGCTGCAGCGCGCCGTGGCCAGCCCGGCGCCCCCTCCCGGTTCGAACCGAGGCACACTGTCCGCCAAACTTCATGACCTCGGTCGAGGAACCTGTGCCTGAACTCTCTGATGCCTCGTTTGCCAGCCCCGACGACGAACGCTGGATGAGACTGGCGCTCGATCAGGCCCTCAACGCCCGGCTGACCGGCGAAGTTCCGGTCGGGGCCGTACTGGTCCGGCGCCATGCCGACGGCAGCGCTCAGCTGATCGCCACCGGCTACAACCGGCCGATCACTACCCATGACCCCACCGCGCACGCCGAAATCATCGCTCTGCGTCACGCAGCCAGCCTGCTGGAAAACTACCGCCTGCCCGACTGCGAGCTGTATGTGACCCTGGAGCCCTGTGCCATGTGTGCCACGGCCATGATGCATGCCCGACTGCGACGGGTGATCTTTGCGACGACCGATCCGAAAACCGGCGTAGGCGGTTCGGTGCTGGATCTGTTTGGCCTCAGGGCGCTCAATCACCAGACCCGACTGAATGGCGGCGTGATGGCCGAGCCTGCCGCTCAGATGCTGCGGGAGTTCTTTGCCGAACGACGCGCGCAGCAGCGTGAGTTGCGGCAGTTGCGGCAGCAAGGCGCATCGGATGCGGTACAGGCCATTCCTGCCACACCGGGTATCGAGGTCGATACCCTCGGCGCCGGTGGCCCTGATTTCTACGGTGTAGATATCTGATATGCCCACCCCGATCGCACAGCACATCGAACTGCTCCAGCGCATGCCAATCTTCGGCGCGATCCGCGAGGAGGCGTTGCGCTTTCTGCTCGAGCAAGTGCAGTCACGAAGCGTGCCGGCCGGTGAGTTGTTTTTCCGGCAGGGCGATGAGGCGCTGTGCATGTACGTGCTCGAACGTGGCCGCGTCACGATCCGCCGCAGCTGGAACGATCTTGAAGTGGTCCTCGGAGAGTTCGGACCCGGCGACTGCTTCGGGGAAATGGCCCTGCTGGATCTGAGTGCACGCAGCGCATCGGTTCGGGCCGAGATGGATTGTCAGGCGCTGATCATCTGCCCGGAGCATCTGCTGCGACTGTTCGAGACCGACCCGGAGCAGTTCGCCCTGATTCAGATGAATCTGGGGCGTGAGCTAGCCCGACGCCTGCGCGTCACGGATGAGCGACTCTTTCAGGCCTTGATGGGACACCGGGACAGCGAGCCGGTTCGGGGTGCCGCTCCGGCGGACCCGTTAATGCCGATGGGCTCGATCTGAACCCGTCATTCAAGCGTCTCAACTCCGTTCAGGATGGCTGGGGGGTGCCGGGAAGAGACGCGCGTAGCGCTCCCGCAACACATTTTTCTGCACCTTGCCCATCGCATTGCGCGGCAACTCTTCGCCCCGCGCAAGCACGATGATCTCGCGCGGCACCTTGAAGCCGGCGATCCGGGCCTTCAGCGCTTCCTGAAGTCGGGATGCCTCAGGTGGCATGCCCTGAGGGGTGGGCACCACGACGGCGACCACGCCCTCGCCGAAGTCCGGATGCGGCACGCCGATTACAGCCGACTCCATCACACCGGTCAGTTCGTTCAGATAGCCCTCAATCTCCACCGGATAGACGTTGAAGCCGCCGGAGATGATCAGATCCTTGCTGCGGCCAATCAGCGTCAGCCGCCCTTTCGGATCGATACATCCAACATCCCCGGTGCGGAACCAGCGCTGACCCGCCTCGTCCGTAACGAAATCCTCGGCGGTCTTCTCGGGCATCTCCCAGTAACCGGCGAACACGTTGGGTCCGTGGACCTGAACATGTCCGACCTGTGTGGTTTCAGCCGGGCGTCCCGCCTCATCGACGATGCGCAACCCCACCCCCGGCAGCGCGGCCCCGACGGTGCCGGCGACACGGTGCGGCTCGATCTCGCCCGGCTCGGCCTGACAGGGGTTGGAGGTCAGCATCAGCGTTTCGCTCATGCCGTAACGCTCGAGAATCGTGTGTCCGGTGCGGATTTTCCAGTCGTTGAACGTCTCCGGGCGCAGCGGCGCCGAGCCCGAGATGAACAGCCGCATCGACGCGCAGGCCACGTGATTCAGCGCCGGCTCCTGCAGCAGTCGGGTGTAGAGCGTCGGCACTCCCATGAAGACCGTGGCCCGAGGCAGTCGCTCCAGCACCCCCTTCGGCTCGAATTTCGCCATCCACAACATCGTGCTGCCATTCAGCAGCGCACCGTGGATGGCGACGAAGAGTCCGTGGACGTGGAAGATCGGCAGCGCGTGGATCAGCACATCGTGCGGCTGCCAGTCCCAGTAGTCCTGAAGAACTCGCGCGTTGGACAACAAATTGCCGTGGGTCAGCATCGCCCCCTTGCTGCGCCCTGTAGTGCCACTCGTGTAGAGAATGGCTGCCACATCGCTCTCAGACCGCTTCACCGCCACGGGATGAGTGCTGCAATGGGCTGAGCTGTTGAGCAAGGTGCCAGTGCGATCGTCGTTCAGCGTAAAGACATGCCCAACCCCCGCCTGCACAGCGATGCTGCCGATCCAGCTCAGATTACGCTCGGCACAGACCACCACAGACGGTCGCGCATTGTTCAAAAAATAGTCCATCTCGGACTGCTGATAGGCCGGGTTCAGGGGCACATAGACCAACCCCGCCCGCAGAACGGCCAAATACAGGATCAGTGTCTCGACCGACTTGTCGGTATGCACCGCCACCCTCGAGCCCGGGGTGATCCCGAGATCGATCAGCAGATGGGCGATCATCGACGAGCTTCGCTCCAGATCGCGCCAGGTATAGGACAACAGGGTGCCATCAGTGGCTTCCGCTCCGATGGCAACACGATCCAGATCAGCCGGGAATCCGGCCCGCAGGGCGGCGTAGAGGTTGTGATTCATCAGCGATGAGACCTGCGGAAAAGTGGGTTCAGGCTCCGGAGAAGCGGGGCTTGCGTTTCTCCAGAAAGGCACTGATGCCTTCGCGATGATCCGGACCGGTGGCGTAGGCAGCCAAGGCACGGCGATCTGCCTCGGAAAAGACCGGCTGCGGGGCGATCAGACGCAGCGTCCGCTTGTTGAGGCGCGCGGCCAGTGGGGCACCCGCCGCGATTCGGGCTGCAGTGGCTTCGGCCTCCGCCGCAACGTCCTCGTCATCGACCAGGCGCTGGACCAGACCGCGCTGATGCGCGGCAGCAGCGTCAAGCAGCCGCGCTTCGAGCAGAATTTCGGCGGCTGTCGCCCAGCCCGCCACCCGAACCACGCCGGCCAGTTCATCGATGGCCATCGGAAAACCCAGTCGTGCGATCGGAGCGCCAAACCGGGTGCTGCGCCCGGCGATGCGCAGATCACACTGGCAGGCGATCTCAAGACCGCCGCCGACACAGACACGCTCGATCTGTGCCACCAGCGGAATATCGCAGCGATACATCGCTTCCAGCGCCGGAGCCACGATCTGCTCGTGGAAATGCCGCAGTCGCTGCTCATCGAAGCGGAAGGCCGGAAACTCCTCGATATCACCGCCCGAGACAAAGGTTCCACCCGCGCCGCGAACGATGATTGCGCGCAAATCGGGCTCACGCTCGGCCAGTCCGTCCATCAGGCTGCGCACCTGCTGCCACATCGACACGCTGACCGCATTGAGCTTGCCGGCATTCTCGAAGCTCAACACGGCAACGCCGTCAAGACGATCGTGCGGCTGAAGGCTGACCCGACCTGTGAAGGCTTGTTCCGTCATGGGCGATCCCTCAGACCGGATGGGTGCTCAAGGCATCACGCGAACGACGCGGAACCCCACGAAATTGCTGCGGTTATCGACCGCACTCCCCGCACGGGTGGCCGTTCGGCTGGACAGTGCCTTCTCGCCCCAACTGCCCCCCCGGAACACCCGGCGGTTACAGGATGCAGGGTCCGTCCAGGCACTGCCATCGGTGGGAGCATTGGTGAAGTTCTCATGCCAGCAGTCCTGCGTCCACTCCCAGGCATTGCCGTGCATGTCGTACAGACCGAAGGCGTTGGCCTTGCGCTCGCCCACGGCATGGGTGTGTCCACCGCTATTGAGTACATACCAGCCGTATTCGGGCAGGCGAGACTCGTCCTGACCAAAACTGAACCGTTGAGTGCTCCGAGCCCGTGCGGCGAATTCCCATTCAGCCTCGGTCGGCAGGCGATAGGTTTTGCCGGTCTTCTGGCTCAGCCACTTCACATACGCCTGGGCGTCATTCCAGCTCACGCAGACGGCCGGATGGGTATCAGTCTGATCAAACCCTGGCTTGAGCCAGCTGGTTCCATTGACCTTGCTGAGCTCACCCGACTGCCAGACCCAGCATCCATCACCGGTTTCTGCCTCGGTGACGTAACCGGCTTCACGAGCAAAACGGGCGAATTCGCCGCGACGAATTTCAAAACGGCCGATCCCGACCAGACTCGAGATCGTCACATCGTGAGCCGGCTGCTCGGTCGGCTTACGGCCCACTTCGTCCGCAGCCGCCCCCATCGTGAAACGCCCCTTGGGCAGGACCACCACCTCAGGGCAATCCGCACAGTCGCGCAGCACGCTGCCCGCACCGTAGATGGGCTGAGCCTGGGTCTGGGCACATGCCGGGGCCGCGGCAAAACCGGCCAGCAGGCCGAGCAGCGCTGCGGCACGCGCCAGAGGGGCAACGGATTGATTCGTCGGCTTGTTCAAGGCTGGACTCCTGTCTGGATTGTGTGTTCTCAAATCTCCGACCGTGCGAGCAAGGCACGGCAGTTCCCGGCTGCGAGATTACCGCGATCTGCCGGGTTTTTCGGCCCTACTGCGGCACGAATCACGCTGAAAAGAGGGGTTGTGCCACATCGTTGCACGGCTTGGGCTCCTCAGCACTGCCCAAACGATCCAGCATGGTCAGAAAGTCCGTCAGCGAGGCGGGCCGATCAAACCAGAAGCCCTGCATCAGTTGCACCCCCAACCCGGGAAGCAGTTCGGCCGCAGCCTGATCCTCAACGTATTCGGCCACCGTGATGGCTTTCGACATATGCACCGCGTCGGCAATAGCGCGGACCAGGATCTGGTTTTCCTGGTGATGCTGCAGCCCCTCGACAAACTGTCCATCTACCTTGACCAGATCGGCGCGCAGGTGGCGTAGATAGGCAAACGAGGAATACCCGGCACCAAAGTCGTCCAGTGCAATGCTGCAGCCGAGTTGCTGAAGCTGCCGAATCAGCACCTGCGCCTCACTCAGATCTCCCAGCGCGGAGGTCTCGGTGATCTCGATGATGATTCGCGACGGATCGACCCCGGACTCTGCGATCAACCCGGCGACGAACTCGTCGAATCCGCCCGCCTTGATCGTTCGAGCCGACACATTGATGGCGGCACGAAAGTCGTGACAGGTCAGCAGTGAGACCACGTGGCGGAACACCCAGCGATCAATCTCCCGGATGATGCCGCTGCGCTCGGCATGCCCGATGAACTGCATCGGCATATACAGGTGCTGAGGATTGTCCTCATCCCGCAGCCGCAGCAGTGCTTCGACGTGCGACAACGTGCGATCCGGGTACCAAATGCCCTGAAAGCGCAACTCGAATAGGTTCTGCTCCAGAGCGCGGTACAGCCGTTGATTCCAATCGAGCCGTGCCAGACCTTCGACATGGGTAGCGGCCTGATAAAGACTGACTGCGTTGCGGCCCGAGGCCTTGGAGCGATACATCGCCGTATCTGCCGCCACGGACAGCTCGCTGGCCCGTACTCCGTGCATCGGAGCAACCGCCACACCCACGCTGCCAGTCAGCCGAATCTGGCTGCCCTGAATCTCCAGGGTGCTCATGCGAAGCTGATCCAGCAGATGCTGCGCCAGCACCAACGCGCCGGCCTCGCTGCCCACCCAGCTCAGCACACCGAACTCATCCCCCCCCAGACGGGCACAGATGGCGCCATCGTTCAGGGATGCGATCAGAGCTTGAGCGATTTGAGTCAGCATCGCATCGCCTGCGGCATGGCCAAGGTTGTCGTTGAGATCCTTGAACTCGTCCAGATCGATGTACATCAGCGCCAGGGGGCGGCTGCTGCGCTGCGCCTGCTCGAGACGCTTTTCGAGTTCCAGATCGAAGGCGCGACGGTTGTATAGCCCCGTCAGCGGATCCCGCTCGGCCAGTTGACGCTGATCCTGCTCAGCCTGGCGCAGTGCCCGGAACTGTCGCTCAAGGTAGACAGCCATGTGATTGAAGGCACGGGACAAGGCTCCGATTTCGTCCTGCCCACGCACCCGTGACCGCACGGTCAGATCGCCCGCCGCCAGGGCCTCAGCCGACCGTGCCAGCTGCTCCAGACCCGAAGTCAGACGGGCTGCCCAGCCCCGAAACACCCACACGCCCAGTCCGATGGCCAGAGGCACCAGAGCCACCACAGTCCACATCAGCCCGGTCAGGAGGGTGCCGACCTTTCCGGTCACGTAGTGCAGAGTCACCTCACCGAAGCGCAGGCCCCGCTCGGTAAAGACCACAGTCTGGGCAGCCGCCAGCAGTTCGTCGACGCCATCCGGGGCGGTCACGGAGACGATCACTCGACCGTCGGGGCCGCGCACGGTCATCTCCTGGATACCGTCCTGACTGACCAGGGCGCGGACCATCTCCTCGACGCCCGCATAGTCGTGCTCGATCATCGGACCGGTCAGTGCCGCTGACATCAGGGGCCGCATCATCGCAGCCTGATAGCGGGCAGATTCGACGTGGGCCCACCACACCAGCAGCCCGGTGATTACGGCCATAAACACCAGCGCCAGCAACGTCGAAGCGCTGGCCAACAAGGCCAGCTTGATCCGGAACGGCAATCCCTCGAACCAGCCGACTGCGATCAACTGCAGACGCCCCGGACGTGCAGGCAAGCTCATCGCGACGAGGACAGCTGGCTGTAGAACTCGGACACCATCGGGTCGAGTCGTGACAGCTCGGCAGCCGTGGCCGCCACCAGTCCTTCGTGACCCAGGGCCTCGATGAACGCCAGACCCTCCGGGGTGTCGGATGCAAAACGCAGCATCGCCCGGGTCAGCGCCGATGCGCTGGCAGCCAGCGGCGGACGCACGTGATAGACCACCGCCGACAGCCCGGGCGGGGTCACCGTCAGCACCCGAACCTTCGGCGCCATCGCCGCGACCTGATGCAGCGTGGTCTTCGAGACAATGGCCGCCGCCGCATCGCCGGCCAGCATGCGATTGAGGGAGTTGGCGTGCGACCCTGAAACGACCACCCGTACCTTCTCGTCGGGCGTGACCCCCAGATCGCGCAGATGTCGCAGCCCGATCACCGACAGAGCGGCGAGTCGATCGGTGACACAGACCGCCTGACCGATCAGATCGGTGGGTTTGAGAATGGGGCCGTCCACCGGCACCACCAGAATGGGTTCGAGCATGGCGCGAGTCCGAGCCACCGGCACATGACCGAGATCTCGCTGCGCGATGCGCGACAGGAAGAGCGAATCGGCCACGATGTCGTATTCCGCTGCCCGCAGTCGCTGGAAATGCGCGCCATAGTCCGGCGCGCTGAGGATGTCGACCGGGCGCTTGAGGGTGTCTTGAAGCACCGGGATCAGCGGCGAATACAGCGCCACAAGTCGACGTGCCGGCAGATAAGGCACGATGCCCAGACGCAGGCGCTCAGGCAGCGTCGCCCCTGTCACAGGCAGACCTGAGGCCCCGAGCAGCAAACCTGCCGAGGTAGCCAGAAGATGACGACGAGGCAGATCAGGCTGTGACATGGCGGCATGAAGCTCAGATGAGGAGCGGCGATATTGCACCGAACAGGGTGCAGAATTGTCAGATGTTTACCCCGAGCCAGAACGACGTCCGCACTTTCTTTTGCGCTGCCTGGCGCAAACGTTGCCAAAACGAGCCAATGGACGCCATGGAGACCCTGGTTTCCGGCTGGATCCAGGAACATCCCGAGTACCACGACCGTTTCACCAGCCTGGAGGCCGCGCTGGCAGCGACTCAGGACGCGTCTGACAGCGCCGAGAACCCTTTCCTGCATATCGCCATGCATCTGTCGATCAGCGAGCAGTGCTCGATCGATCAGCCCCGTGGCATTCGCGAGGCCGTTTCATCGCTGACCGAACAGCTCGGCGATCTGCACCAGGCGCACCACACAGTGATGGACTGTCTGGGGCAAATGATCTGGGCGTCGCAGCGCTCCGGGCAGCCCCCGGACCCGCACGCCTATCTGGACTGCGTGCGCCGCTGCGCCTCACGCTGAAACAGCTGCCGCTCGCCCTCAATCTCGTCGCGGGTTTGCTCGACCACCGCTTGCCATTGCGGCTCCTGGTGCTCCGTCACACGCAGTGCCTGGGCGATCGCTGCGGCGGCGGCCTCCAGTTCCCCCATCTGCCGCAGCGTATCGGCCAGGTTATTCCAGGCCACGGCACGATCCGTACGGCGGGCGGTCTGCTCCAGCAGATCGCGGGCCCGTTGTCGATCCTCTGGTCGACCTCGCTGCATCAGTCCTTCAGACAGCCCGATCACAGCGGTCAGGTCGTCGGGCCAGCGAGCCTGCAAGGCCGACCATGCAGCCCGTGAAGCATCCGGCCCGGACGATCCCGGGTCCGTAGTCGACCTGAGCGACGGGTCCAGCGCGACTCGGCTGAAAGCCAAGGTGGCGTCGACCGCTTCTGCACGCTGCACGGGTGCCGGCAATCGACCCGGATGAGATACCGCAAAGGCCCAATTACCGCCACGCGCCCAGGTGTGCTCAAAAGTCGCCAACGGCATCACCACCCGACGCTCCGAGCCGCTGCGCATCACCACCTCGCGCCTCGTCACATCCAGACCCACGACTACGGCGTAATGCCAGCGTGGTGCCATCTGCAGTCCGAGGTTGAGCAGCACCACCGGGGCATAGCCATCAAGCAAGGCATCGACCAGTCCATCCAGAGTGGCGGGTAGACGAACCGCCACGGCGCCATGGCGCCGGGCAGCGGCCAGCATCTCGCTTTGAAAGGTGCCGGCGCGTTGCGGCACGAACAGTTCCGGCGCCAGCGCATCCGGGTCAGGTGCAGACGGGAAGTCGGCCAGAACGGTGGCCAGGGCCGAGGGGCCGCAGTGGTCACGCTCGACCTGGGGTCTGAAGGCCACGGTCTCCAGTTCCAGCCGCGGCGCCCGGTCTACGGGCCAGCGGCGCAGCAAATCCTGGGCAGAGGGGCTGATCGAAGCACAGCCCGCCAGCAGCCCCAGGATACCGATCAGCCCGCCGAAGCGTCTGGCCCGATCAGCCCGCATCGGGCTTCAGCGAATGGCGCGGGTGAACGGGAAGATCTTGGTGAAACCCAGGATGTCAGTGACCAGCAGCAGCACGAACAGGAAGGTCAGGGTGCCCAGGATGTCGCCGCCGGCCGGAGCCTGGTCGATGCGAGCCGCCAGGTCGACAGCCTCGGCATCACTCAGCGCAGCCACACGGGCCTGCACACGGCTCAGTTCAACCCCACGCTCCGCCAGCGACTGCGCTACATCGGCACGGGCCAGCGTGGCCTGGATCTGCGCCCGGGCTTCGGTCGCTGTGGGGTTGGAGGCCTCGACGCGGGCCTGCTGGCTCAGCGCCTCGGCACTGATCGAGGCGGCCTGAGCCGTCTGCAGCGTGCCGAAGGTCGACAGACAGGCAGCCAGCAGCCAGGTGAAGGTCCGGGTGGTGAGACGAGCTTGCATCGCAGAAAACTCCAGTAGCGAGGAATGGAACGCGCACTGTACCCGGGAAGCTGATACGCTCGCCCGCCCGCGAACCGACACCCCGATGAGCCCTTCCCTGCCCTGCATCGCACTGGCCGGCCCCACGGCCAGCGGCAAGACCGCCGCAGCCCTGAGGACCGCCGAGGCTCTGGCCCGGCAAGGCGTGCCCGTCGAGATCCTCAGCGTCGACTCGGCGCTGGTCTACCGCGGCATGGACATCGGCACGGCCAAACCCAGCCCAGCCGAACAGGCCGTCTGCCCGCACCATCTGATCGACATTCGCGATCCCGCCCAGGCCTACTCGGCCGCCGAATTCGCCGCCGAGGCGTCCGCCCTGATCCAGGCCATTCAAGCCCGAGGTGCGTTGCCGCTGCTGGTCGGCGGCACGATGCTCTATCTAAAGGCGCTGATCGAAGGCCTCGACGCACTGCCAGCCGCCGACGCCGGCATCCGCGCCGAGCTGGATCGTCAGGCCGCCGAGCAGGGCTGGCCAGCCCTTCACGCCGAACTGGCTCGCATCGACCCGGTCACCGCCGCCCGGCTGGCCCCGGCCGATGCGCAGCGCATTCAGCGCGCGCTGGAAGTCTGGCGCCTGAGTGGCCGGCCGCTGTCGAGCTTTCACGCGGCCAGCAGCCGACCGGTCTCTCCGCTGGCCTCGATGCCGGTGATCAGCCTGGAGCCGCAGGACCGGGCCTGGCTGCATGACCGTATCGCGCAGCGCGTCGATCTGATGATTCGCCAGGGGCTTGAAGCCGAAGTAGCCACCCTGATGTGCCGAGCCGACCTTCATCCCGATCTGCCCTCGATGCGCTGTGTCGGCTACCGGCAGACCTGGTCGATGCTGCGCGGTGAAGTCGAGCGCCCCCTTTGGCGGGATCAGGTTGTTGCAGCCACACGACAACTGGCCAAACGCCAGCTGACCTGGCTGCGCAGCTGGCCGAATCGGGCGGTAATCGCCTGCGACGCTGGCTCTTCAGGGGCGCTGGAGGAGGCCGTGCTACAACGCATCACCGCCCATCTGTCAGCATGATCGCAAGAAGTGCAAGAAAAGTTAGCGGAACTGTTAGAGTGCCCGCCTGACGGAATCTGCCGTTCCGAGCCATCGTTCACCGACCCGACCGACACCCAGCCCACCCATGCCGATCGAGCTGTACAACAAGGATGGCTTCATTCGCCTGATGTTCTGCGACCTCAGTCAGGACGGCAAGGAAGCCGTTCAGACCAATCAGTTTCTGATCATCAACGGCGACACCGGCGCGATCATCGACCCGGGCGGCAATCTGGCCTACAACGAGCTCTATCTCGGTGTGACGCGGCACTTCTCGCCGTCCAAGCTTTCGGCGCTGATTGCCTCGCACGCCGACCCGGACATCATCGCCTCGCTCGACCGCTGGATGACTTCGACCAGCGCACCCGTCTTCATCGCCAAGGTGTGGGAGCGCTTCGTGCCGCACTTTTGCAAGGCGGGCAAGACCGACGGACGCATCATCGCGATTCCCGACCCTGGCATGCGCATCCCGATCGGTGATGCCGAACTGTTCGCCCTGCCCGCTCACTTCCTGCACGCCGAGGGCAACTTCCAGTTCTGGGATCCGGTCAGCCGCATTCTGTTCTCGGGCGATCTGGGCGTCTCGCTCGGCGGCAATCCGCGCGAATACATCACCTCGCTCAAACCCCATCTGCCGCGCATGGAGCCCTTTCATCGCCGCTATATGGTCAGCAACAAGATCATGCGACTGTGGGCCAATATGGTGCGCAAGCTGCCGATCCGCATGATCGTGCCGCAACACGGCTCGCCGATCGTCGGCCCGGCGGTGCGCGAGTTCATCGACTGGGCCTCGATGCTGAACTGCGGCGTCGATCTGATGACCGAGCGCGACTACACAATGCCGGTGTGAGGATGTCGGAACAACGCCTCGACAACCTGGAGATCAAGGCTGCGTACGCCGAAGATCTGCTCGACGAACTCAATCGCATCGTCAGCCGCCAACAGATGCAGATCGATCGGCTGCAGCGCGAACTCAACCGACTGCGCCAGCAGTACGACAGCGAAGGCCCCGGGGCCGGCACCCGCAACCTGCGCGACGAAATTCCGCCGCACTGGTAAGC
>DALYHR010000028.1:0-1957 GCA_031970775.1 Burkholderiaceae bacterium
CTGATCTTCCTGGACGTCAAGCGCGCCGCCGACAGCATCAGCAAGATCATCTGATGAGGCTCCGGGCAGGCACTCCGAAACGGGTGACTTGCCAGTGGAGTCTCCAGTGATCAGATCAACCAACCACAGAGCCAGAACATGAAAGACATGGAAGTGGCAGATGTCGGGGGTCGTCCCTATCGCGAGGTGGTGCATCGCTACTTCGACGGTTCGTCCCGGCGGCTGCTCATCGTTGACGAGGAAGTGCCTTTCCCCGAAGGCAAGCTGATCGTGTCCCGGACCGACACGCAGGCCATCATCACCCACGGCAATCAGTCGTTCGTGGAGATGTCCGGCTTCTCCCAGGAAGAAATCATTGGTCAGCCCCACAGCATCCTGCGCCACCCGGATATGCCGGCGGCAGCCTTTGCGGATGTCTGGGCTACCCTGGGTCGCGGTGATACCTGGCAGGGCTATGTGAAGAACCTGCGCAAGGATGGTCGGTACTACTGGGTGTTCGCCACAGCCATTCCGAACATTCGTGACGGTCAGGTCGTGGGCTTCACCTCCGTGCGTCGCAAGCCTTCCCGGACCAAGGTCAACGACTGCGTTGCCCTGTACGCCAAGATGCTTGCCGAGGAGAAGAAGCAATGACTTTCAATCTGACTGCCAGTCCGGACTTCTCGCCGGATCACATCGCAGGCTGGTATGTCTTCAATACCTGGCTGCAGCGCAAGCTCGATGTCCGCATCCACCTCGAGCTGTACGACACCTTCGAGGCGCAGCGCAAGGCCATCGCCGAAGACAAGGTTGACCTGATTTATGCCAATCCCTTCGACGCGACCATGCTGGTCCGTGACAAGGGGTTCAAGGCCATCGTTGCACCGGTCAACAAGGGTGACGAAGCCATCGTGGCCGTGCTCGAGGAAGGTCCGATCAAGGCGGTCGAGGATCTCAGGCCGGGTACGCGAGTGGCGGCCACTGATGATCCGGACGTCAACATGATCGGCCGCATCATGCTGGAGCCTGCCGATCTGAACGCCAACAACGTCGAGATCAAGACGGTCGACAGCTACGCCATCGTGGCCAAGCGTCTGCTGCGCGGCGAAGCGGATGTCGGCTTCTTCCTGAAGGAAGCCTTCGGTAACTTCAGCCCGGTGGTGCGCAAGCAGTTGCGAGCGCTGGTGACGAGTCAGATCCATGTGATCCGGCACGTGCTGCTGGTCGGCCCGAACTTTGCGGCGGCGCATGGTGATGTCCTGTCACAAGCACTGTTGGCAATGAATACGGATCCGGCTGACAAGAAGGTGCTGGATGCTCTCGGGCTTCCGGGTTGGGAAGCGCAGACCCAGGAAGACACCGAATTCATGATCGATCTGATGGACACGCTGAAGTTCTGACGTCCGTTCCGGTTCGCCTTTCTACCTTTCACCTGTGCCCACGGTCATGCAACTCTTTCCGCGTACTCTGATCTCCCTGGCGCTGGTCGCCGCTTCCTGGACTGCTGCCGCTGCCGAGCCAGCTGTGGCCGATCTGCGGGCCAGCGATGCGGCTCAGCCACTGGGGCGCTCGATCACCGGGAAGGACACTCTGTGGCAGATCGCAGGCCAGGTAACCCAAGGCGCCGGGCCGGGCGTCAGTCGCAATCAGGCCATGGTTGCGATCCTGCGTCGCAACCCGGCGGCCTTCCAGCACGGCAACCTGCATCGACTCAGCAAAGGCGTGGATCTGGTCATCCCGACCCTGGCCGAGATGCGTGCCGAAGATCCCGCCAAGGCCGCGGCCCTGATCGAGAACCATCAAGCCGCCCTGGCCGACAAGTCGCTCAAGCCGATGACGCTGGAGCCGGTGGCGGTCAGTGCCGCCACGCCGCCCGCCGAAGTCAAGAAGCCGGCGCCGGCTCCTGCTCCTGCCTCGGTCCCTGAACCCAAGCCGGTGCCGGTGAGCAAACCTGTTCCCGCACCCGCACCCGCACCCG
>DALYHR010000028.1:2057-14362 GCA_031970775.1 Burkholderiaceae bacterium
CACCGGCACCGGCACCGGCACCGGCACCGGCACCGGCACCGGCACCGGCACCGGCACCGGCGTCAGCCGCATCTGCGGCTCCGGTTATTGCCGCGCCGGCCTCGGTTGCTGCCTCTGTGGCTGCGCCGCCGGTGGCTGCGTCGGCCCCCGAGGCGATCGCTTCGACCCCGGCTACAGAAAGTGGCAGCGGTAATGGACTGCTCTGGGCACTCGGGCTGACCATTCTCGGCGTGGGGGTCGGGGTGCTGGTCTACTTCCTGCGCCGCACGCCGACCGAACAGCAGATGGCCGAAGTGGCTGCCGCCACTGAAGCTGCTGCGAGCAAGCGGGCGGGTCTGCGCCAGCAACTCAGTATTTCAACGGCCGCCCTGGACATCGCCAAGAAGGTCGAGGAACAGACTCAGACCCTTTGGATGGTTCAGAAGGCGGACGAGCCGGTGCCTGCAGGTCCTGACCTGCGCGCTGAGGTCCCGGTTCGTCTGGCCCTGGCCCGTGCCTATCTGGAACTCAAGGATCGTGAGCAGTCTCGCCGTCAGCTCGAAATCGTCCTGCGCGACGGGGACGAGCATCAGCGCGAAGAAGCTCAGGGCGCCATCGCCCGCCTGTAATCCACACGCACCACCCCTGGAGATGGGGTGCCTCCCCCAACAGCTCGGGCTGCAGGTCCTGACGTTTGTCATGATCGCGCCCGTTGGTTAGCGAAAGATCTCCATGAAAGTCACAGTCATCGGCACCGGCTATGTCGGTCTTGTCACCGGGGCATGCCTGTCCGAGATGGGCAATCACGTCGTGTGCCTGGATATCGATCCGGCCAAGATTGCCACGCTCAATGCAGGGGGCATCCCCATTCATGAACCCGGCCTGTTGGAAGTCGTGCAGCGCAATGTGCACGCCGGCCGTCTTCAATTCACTACGGATGTCGATTTGGCGGTGTCGCACGGCACGATCCAGTTCATCGCCGTCGGGACCCCGCCGGACGAGGATGGCTCGGCCGATCTGCAGTACGTCGTCGCAGCTGCCCGCAACATCGGTCAACGCATGACCGATTTCAAGGTGGTGGTCGACAAGAGCACCGTGCCGGTCGGTACGGCCGACAAGGTGCGCACGGCCATCAGCGAGGAGCTGCTCGCTCGAGGCATCACGCTGGACTTCGCGGTGTGCTCCAACCCTGAGTTCCTCAAGGAAGGCGCGGCGGTTCAGGACTTCATGCGCCCCGATCGGGTCGTGGTGGGTGCCGAAGACGAGCGGGCGATCCTGCTGATGCGGGCGCTGTACGCCCCGTTTGTGCGCAATCGCGATCGCATGATGGTGATGGACATCCGCAGCGCCGAGTTCACCAAATACGCCGCCAACGCCATGCTGGCCACGCGGATCAGCTTCATGAATGAGCTGTCGCGGCTGGCTGAGCGCGTCGGGGCCGACATCGAGTTGGTCCGTCAGGGCATCGGCTCGGACCCGCGCATCGGCACGCACTTTCTGTATCCCGGCGTGGGCTATGGCGGTTCCTGTTTCCCCAAGGACGTCAAGGCGCTGGCCAAGACCTCGATGGACGCAGGCCTGCCCTCGCGCATGCTCGCTGCAGTCGAACAGATCAACGAAGAGCAAAAGCAGGTGCTGGTCCACAAGGTTGTGGCCCGCTACGGCGACGATCTGCAAGGACGCACCTTCGCGATGTGGGGTCTGGCCTTCAAGCCCAACACCGACGATATGCGCGAGGCGCCGAGCCTGGTGATCCTGGAGGAGTTGATCCGACGCGGCGCACGCTTCAAGGTCTATGACCCTGTGGCGATGGACGAAGCGCGTCGACTGCTCAAGAGCGTCGAGGGCCAGATCGACTACACCGAGTCCTCAATGGCGGCCCTCGAAGGAGTCGATGCCCTGTTGATCGTGACCGAGTGGAAGGAATTCCGGACGCCTGACTTCGACGAAATGGCGCGCAAGATCGCCGACCGTGAGGTCTTCGATGGCCGCAATCTCTACGAGCCGGCGTTGATCCGCAGCTTCGGCCTGTCGTATCACGCCATCGGGCGTCCCTGAAGGGGCAACAGACCGCTGACCCGCGCTCGGGCGGCGGTCTTCTACCGAATCTCCGGGGGCGCGAAGGTCAGAAGACCGGAGGGCCGCTGGAGGGCCGCGGGTGTACCGGCTGTTTGAGCCAGTCCAGAAAGGCCTCAGCCGGCAGGGGGCGCGCATACAGGTAGCCCTGCACGAGATCGCAGCCAAGTTGATGGAGCACATCGAGCTGGCGCTCAGTCTCCACCCCCTCGGCGATGACACGCAGATGCAGCGCACGGGCCAGCGCGATGATCGCCGTGACCACAGCCTTGCTCTGTTCGTTGACGCCCAATTCGTTGACAAAGGAGCGGTCGATCTTCACCTCCGAGATCGGCAGCGAGGTCAGATACGCCAGGGAGGAGTACCCCGTGCCGAAATCGTCGATGGCGACCTGCACCCCCAGCCGTGAAAGCCGCTGCAGCGCAGGGATGACCTCGTGCAGATTGCGCATCAGGCTGGTCTCAGTGATTTCGAGTTGAATCAGCCGGGCCGGAATGTCGAAGGGGGTGATCGCGTTGATAAGCCGCTCGACCAGGTCGCTGCGCTCGAACAGCCGCACCGGCAGGTTGACGGCCACACTGATCTCCAGACCGGACTGCGTGTGCCACACCGAGATCTGGCGAGCCACTTCCCGCAGCGCCCAGTCGCTGAGCGGCACGATCAGGCCCGTTTCCTCGGCCAGCGGGATGAACTCCGAAGGCGGCACCAGCACACCGTTGCGATACCAGCGCATCAGCGCTTCGGCGCCGACCACGCGGCCATTGGCCACGTCGACCTTGGGCTGATAGACCAGCACCAGTTCCTGCCGCTCCAGCGCCTTGTGCAAGTCGCTTTCCAGCTCCAGCCGGTTGGAGCCGCTGCGATTGAGGTCGGGGTGATAGAAGGAAAAGGTATTGCGACCGATCGACTTGGCCTGATACATGGCGATGTCGGCGTGTCGCAGCAACGTCATCACGTCATCGGCATCGCGCGGGTAGATCGCCACACCCAGGCTGGCGGTGACGAAGTATTCGCGCCCCCCCAGAAGCACCGGACGGCTGAGTACATCGAGGATGCGCTGTGCGACGCGCTCGGCATCCTCGAAGGAGCGGATCTCCGGGAGCAGGGCGACGAATTCATCGCCACCCAACCGTCCGACCGCTTCGAGACCGCGATGTGAGCGGGGAAACTGGCCGTCGAAGCTGGACTCGACGATTTGATCATTCTGGCGCACACAGGCGCGCAGCCGTCGGCCGATCTCCAGGAGCAATTCGTCCCCGGCGGCATGGCCCAGGGTGTCGTTGATGACCTTGAAGCGGTCCAGATCGATCAGCAGCAAGGCCAGCTCATGGCCCAGACGCCAGGCCAGTTCCAGCGCCTTCTCGACGCGAATCATCAGCTGCCGACGGTTTGGCAGCCCGGTCAACGCATCGAAATTGGCCAGATGGCGCACCCGGTCCTCGATCAGGCGACGCTCGGTGACGTCCTGCACGATGCCGCTGTAGCCGCACAGCAGTCCGTGCTCGTCGAACTCGGGCTCAGCCTCGACGTGAATCACCCGTTGTCGCTGATCAGCCAGCCGCACCGAGATGTCGTGGTCGAGGGTGATGCCCTGTTTGCGCAGGTGGCGCATCATGCCGAACACCACGGTCCGGTCGGACGGGTCGACCTGTCGCATCAGTCGCCGCAGGCTGAGCGGCTCGCGGGGGGCTTGTCCCAGTACGCGGCAGGCTTCCTCGGAGAGGTGGATGGCTGGCGGGTTGAGTTGGCCGTCAAAGCTGCCCATTCGGGCCAGATCCTGGGCCCGCGCCAGACGAGCCCGGTTGCGGGCCAGTTCCAGGCTGGTTCGGGCGCTGCGCAGCAGGTAGTGGAGTCGACCGGCCAGCAGGCTCCACTGCGTGCTTTTGACGAAGAAGTCGGTGGCACCGACCTCGAACGCGCGCTGAATCGAGGCCTCGTCGTCCAGACCGGTCAACATCAGCACCGGAAGCATCGTCAGGTAGGGGCGCTGACGGATCTGGCGGCAGGTCTCGAAGCCGTCGGGGTGCGGCATCATGGCGTCGAGCACGACCACATCCGGGGCGTGACCATGCAGGCGATCCAGCGCCTCGTGTCCGGAGGCGCACTCATCTACCTGAAAGCCGCGTTCGCGCAGGGCCAGAGCGGTCAGCAGTCGGGTGACCTCGTCATCGTCGACCAGCAGGATGCTGGGCGGAGTCGTGCCCCCAGGGGTAGACCAGGACGCGATGTCGGACCCGGTCGAGGGGCGTTCGGGATGACGTTCGGGATGGAAGGGCACGGCGGGATCGGAGAGTTTCTGGGCAGTCAGATCGTGTAGTCCGCTGCGGTGGACGACGGGCCTTGCCCGGGCGTTCCGGGTGCGACGTCAAGGGCACGGCTCAGCCGAAGCATCTCCTGGCGCATTTCCCGCAGCAGCGAGACGGCATTGTCGGTCGGAAGTGGTTCCGCTGCGGTGGATTCAAGTAACCGCCATGCGGCCTCGCCGTCGCGAGCCAGTTCGGATAGATGCGTTGCCCCCACGCTGGCCGCTGAAGATTTGAGACTGTGGGTGATCAGACGCAGGGCGCTGGCATCGAGTTGACCCGAATTCAGCGCTGCATCGAGATCGGCTCCAAAGCGTTCCAGACTGTTTCGGAAGGCGGCCAGCACCCGCTCCACGACGTGGCCCTTGCCTTGTGGGTCCAGGCTTCTCAGCTGCGCAAGAGCGTGCGGGTCAAGCACATGCTCAAGGGCTGACGGGCTGTCCGAATGCGAAGGCAGAAGGTCTGCGGAGGTGCGCACATCAGCGGCCTCACGGGGGCCGAGATAGCGTTCGAGCAGTTGGTGCAACTGCTCGATCCGGAAGGGCTTGGGCAGGTAGTCGTCAAAGCCCAGATCGAGAAAACGCTCCCGATCCCCCGCCAAAGCATTGGCCGTGACGGCAATCACCGGGGTGTGTCGGGGGGTGGCAGCCTCGGCGCCAAAAAGACGGAAGTGTTCGAGCACGGTGATGCCGTCCATGCCCGGCATCTGAATATCGAGCAGGATCAGGTCGAAATGGTCCTGCCGCAGAGCCTTGAGGCCTTCGGGCCCGGAGTCGACGATGCGAACCCGCACACCGAGCTGCATCAGCATGTGGCCCATCACCTCCTGGTTCACCCCGTTGTCTTCGATCAGCAGAACCTGTCCTTCCAGGGCGACCTGAAGATCTGGCGGGGGTGAAGGGAGAGCCTTGGGCAAGGGGCCATGGTGAAGCTCGTGCAGCAATCGGTGCAAATCCGAACGCCGCACCGGTTTGTGCAGCACTGCGGTGTAGCCGGCCTGAGTGGTCAGGGCCAGATAGTCCGGGGTAGCTACCGGGGTCATCAGCAATAGGCGCGTCTGTCCAAGTCGGCCTTCGCGCTGCAGGGCCTGGGCGAAGCTGATGCAGTCCCATCCGGAGAGGCGGGAGTCGACCAGCAACAGATCAAAGCGGGCATGGTCCTCATCGGCCGTTCGTCGCAGCATCGTCAGCGCCTGCGGGGCATCTCGTGCCGAGGAGGGCTGCAGTCCCCACTCGGTCAGCATGCGGGCCAGGCGATTGCGGTTGCCGGAGTGACTGTCGATCAGCAGCACTCGCCAGGCAGGAAGCTCGGAGGGGTCGGGCGCAGGCTGCGTGGCCACGATGGTCGTGGCCACGGTGAACGTGAACTCGGAGCCGATGCCCGGTTCGCTGCGGACGGTCAGCGTGCCGCCCATCATCTGCACGAGTTCCCGGGTGATGAGCAGTCCCAGTCCGGTTCCGCCATAGCGGCGCGCCATGCTGCCATCGGCCTGAGCGAACGGCTTGAACAGTTTGGACAGCGTATTCGGGTCAATGCCGATGCCGGTATCCCGCACCTTGCCTTGCAAAACCGCCGTAGTGCCGGCTGGAGCTTCCTGCGGGTCGAACTGCAGTTCAAGTACCACCTCACCGTGCTCGGTGAACTTGATGGCGTTGGACAGCAGGTTGGTCAGCACCTGCTGCAGTCGCAGGGCATCAACACGGATCATGGCTGGCAGGCCCGGTGGCTCATTGACCAGCAGTTCCAGGCCCCGCTCGGCGGCATGGGGGGCGTGCATCTCCAGGATGTTCTCGAGCAGGTGGCGCAGGTTGCAGTCAGTTGGCGAGAGTTCGAGCCGCCCGGCTTCGATCTTGGAGACATCGAGGATGTCGTTGATGATTTCCAGCAGCGTCTCGCCGGAGCGGACGATGGTCTGCGTGAAGCGGTGCTGTCGATCATCCAGCCGAGTGCCCAGCAGCAGGTCGGCCATCCCGAGCATGCCGTAGATCGGGGTGCGGATCTCGTGACTCATGTTGGCGACGAACTGGCTCTTGGCCCGGTTGGCCGCTTCGGCAGCATCACGTGCAGCCTGAAGTTGCTGCTCGTGTTCCCGCTCGTCGGTCACATCCTCGATCAGTCCGTAGACCCGCCATTCGCCCCCGGGCAGCTGTCTGGATCGGGTGCGCCGTCGCAGCCAGCGCAGCCCCTGTTGGGGATGATGAATGCGGAAGTGCAGATCCGGAGTCAGCTCGGCCGGTTCCTGGCCAAGCTGGGCATCGAAGCGGGGGAGATCCTCGGGCAGGATCTGACGGCGCAGGGCTTGGGGATCCTGCGCCAGCGTGTCCGCATCGATACCGAAGATCTCGGCCATGCGGGAGCCGAGATACAGGTAACGGTCGTGCTGCGGAGTGGTGACGAACACGCCATCATCCAGGGCTTCAACCAGTTCGCGATACCGCAGTTCGGACTCGACCAGCGAGCGCTCGGTGCGACGGGATTCAGTGATGTCCCGAAGCTGGCACAGCACCATGTGATTTTGTCCGACCCGATCGCGGACTGGCACATGGCGCACGCTGATGATGCGCCCGGCGGGGTCCCCGGGCCAGCTGATCTCATGCTCGGCAGCCTGCGCCCCCGAGGCGCCGTCCTTCAGGGCCTCCCGGACCTGATGACGCAGAAGATCGGCCATCGCCAGCCCCAGCACCGATTCGAGGCGTCGATCGGACTCGCTGGGTCGCTGTCCCGCAAAGTCGTCCAGCGCACGGCGGCTGACGGCCAGAACCTCGAGGGATGCGGCATCAAGGATCAGCAGGCTGATCGGCAGTTGCTCGCTCAGCGTGTCGAACAGGTCGCGCAGATGCTCAAGACTGAATCCGTGCTGTCGACGCCCGGTGATGTCATGGCACAGGCAGACGAATTGCAGCGCCTGTGTGGCCTCGTCGATCATCGGCAGGGCATCGATCTCCCCCCAATAATCGGTGGCGACCGTCGAACCGGCCTCGCCCGAGGTCGGGTTGCGGTGTGCAGCGTATTCGAAGCTGAAAGGCTCTCGGCGGGCGAAATGTTCGGCCAAGGCGCGCTCCGCGGCCTCAGGGTCAGTGCCCCGGAGTTCGAGTCCCTGGGCCAGGGTGAGACCGAGCAACTCGACCGATGCCCGGCCGGTCATATCCAAAAATGCCGGGTTGACCCATTCGATCAACCCGACTGCGTCGGTGATGACGACGCTGCGGGCCATGCGCGCAGCCACCAGCGCCATTCGACTGGCTTGTCGGGTCTGGTGATGAAGATGCTGTTCCTCGGATTCACGCTCAGCAATGGCTGAGAGATGCTGCGCCACCAGGGCCAGCAGGGCTTCGATGCCTTCCAGGGGGAGCGGCGGGTCGGCTTCCTCCTCCAGCACCAGCAACGCAACCGGCTGGCTGTGCAGGATCACCGGCATGACCAGCAAGGGGGCGCCCTCGGGGGGAGTCGGACCGGATGCGGCATGAATCAGCTCCAGTTCGCTGGAGCGTCCTCGCGCAGTCCGGCCGGTTGCAAGTGCCCGACCGAGCGGGCCATCCCCCAGGGGGATTGGGGCCAGGCGCCCGAGGTCGATCATTTCTTCGAAGCCCCCATTGCGCAGCACCCAGGGCCACACCACGGCAGCGCCAGCCCGCCGATCGTGAACGCGCAGGCGGTGCACGCCCCGGGTGGCGATGCGCGCCGCCAGCCAATCCGCCACGGCAAGCAGGGCATCCCCAAGGTTGCGGTGCTCATGAAGCAGGCTGGATAGCTCCAGGGCCTCGCTGAGTCCAAAGCTTCGATGCGGTGGCGTGGCGGGTTTGGGGGGCAGGGTTGGCTGAGGCTCTGTAGCAGCACGGCTGCGCAAGCCCAATCGTTCCAGCCAGTTATGTCCTGCCGAGTTCACCGGTCGATCGTTCCTGTGCGAATCCACGTGCAACCCCTCCCTGGCACGCCGCCCGGCCCAACCGAGCGATGTCGGTCAGATAGGCGGTGTGGATGGTGACCGGGCAATCACGGGTTCGTGCAATTCGATGACCGCCCAGACCTGAGAGCCATTCTGCTCGATGCTGAGCGATGCGTGTCGACGAGGAAGCAGCGCGCGCACCAATCCAAGCCCGGCGACGCTGGTGGGACGGTGTTCGACGCGGAAATTGGCCGGTAGATGCCCTTCATTGACCACCTCGAGACGCAGTCCGTTGGGCAGCGGGGACAGACGGGCACTCAGGGGCGAGTCGGTGTCACTGTGCTTGATGGCGTTGCCGAGTAGTTCATTGACGATCAAGGCAAACGGGATCGACTCTCCTTCCGGCAGCACCCAGTCAGTGGTCAGCGATTCGAAGCGCAGGTCGAAGACTTGTCCGAAAGTGCGCTGCACCGCCTGTGCGACCGTTTCCACCACGGCGTCGACGCGCAGCATGCCGCTGGGGCCACTGGCCAATCCATACACCTGTGCGATCGCCTGTACCTGACCGATCACCTCGCCCAGGACGTTCTGGATCTCGGGTCGGCGCGTCCCGACCTGCCGCAGCAGCGTGGTCACATCCTGGAGGTTGTGACGGACCCGGCTCTGAACCTCCTTGATCAACATCTCGCGTTGGGAGATCAGGACCTCGAGCTGTTCGCGCTGAGCCGTCACGTCGGCAGCCACCATCAAGAGCTGATCCGGGGCGGCCTGCGGCGCCGCCAGCGGCAGGAAACGGGCATCCCACCGTGTCTTCTGACCCAGGCTGTTCTCGTGGACGTATTCCCGCTGGGTTACCCGGTCCGTATCAGTCAAGGCCTCACGCATGTCCTCCCGGAATTGGCGGGCCAGTTCAGGCGGGAAGAGCTGATCCGGGGTGCATCCAATAGCTTCCTCGGGGGCGATCCCGATGATGTCGGCTGCCACCAGATTGATCTGTTCGATGGCCAGTGTCTGGGCGTCATGAATCGTGATGGCCATCGGCGCGGCAGACATGATCCGATTGAGCAGCCCGCGGGCATCCGCAACCCGTGCTTCGGCCATGCGGCGTTGATCCATATCCATCAGGATGAAGGTCAGCTCGCGTCCCCCGGTGAGATGGTGCGTGGCCACCATGTTGCCGACGACCCAGAAGCGCCGGCCATCCCGACCTTGCACATGGCCTTCGAACTGTGCGGTCTCGCTGTCATTCATGCCCTTGAGAATTTCCGTGGCATGCCTGAAGGGGTGATCAGTCTGCTCTGGCGGGGCCACCGATGACAACGGCTCGCCGTAGAAGTCCCGCAGATCGCCCGAGAACATGCGTCGAGCCGGGCGGTTGAGCCAGGTGATGGTGCCCTGGGCATTGACCGTGACGACGCCGACCAGCATGGAGTCGAGCACGGCCCGGTTGCGATCGCCCTGTTGCAGCAGCATCTGGGTCAGGTTGGCGCGCTCGTGACTGATCGTCTCGAGTTCTTCCTGTTGATATCGAAGCCGCGTGATGTCTGTCATCACCACGGACTGGCTCGAGGGGCCTGTGCTGGCAGACAGGGGCCGGATCGTGAGGGCGTACCAGTTGACGGTGTCTTCCGCACCGATGATCTGGAATTCATCGTCGAAGCCTTCGTTCCCGCTTAGCGAGGACTCCAGCAGGCCCGGGCTGCGCAGCCCGCCGGTGCGACGCGACAGCAGCTGTCGCAAATCGGCACCGACGGCCGATCCTGACTGCAGCCCCAGGATCTGCTCGAAGCGCGGATTGCATCGGGTGATGCGGAATTCGCGCACCACCGCAAGCCCCGAGGGCGTGCTGTCCAGCAGAAGTGCCGCAGTCTGGAGGTCATCGGCGCGAGCCGCTGAGTCCGGAGCCCGCGTCGGCGCAGGCGATTGCGCCTCGGTGCTGGGTGTGACCGTGACCGGTGTGCTGGTCGCTTCCCGGGAGGCAGTCAGAGCGCGGCCGGCCCCCAGCAAATCGAACGGTGTGCCGGAACGGACCCGATGTGCGTCACGGCGGTCCAGCGAGACTTTGGGTTCAAGAATGTAGAGGTAGCGGATCTCCCCCGAGGATGTTTGATGGCACTGCAGCAGCGACCGAGCATGAACCTCAGCCTGTCCATCGCGAGCTGGGAGGATGATTTCCGGTGTGTACCAGTGGCCGCCCGCAGAGATCGGCACGGTGGGGCGAGACAGCCCCCAGTTGAATTGCGTGCGTAAATCGCGGGAAACCTCTGCCATATCGGTGAACTCGGCTCCGATGAGTTGGCGGAACGCCGCATTGGATTGCAGGACCTTGCCCCCCTGGTCGATCAGCATCATGGGCTGCTGACATTGTTCGAACCATTCGCTGAGCTCCGACTCCACCGAGCTTGCAGTCAGTGGCTTGGGGGGGACCGCAGGGGCCGCTGGCAGTAAAGGGTTCTGGCGAATCCCGGTCAATTCCAGACCCCGCAGACCTTCAGCGCGGGCAGGCTGGATCAACGAAATCAGCCGGCGGCGCCGTTCAGATCCTCGCAGCAGGTGGGTCGAGATCTGCACCCATTGTGCGGTTTGCGAACCGTCGATCCATTGCTGGACGGACACCAGAGGCTTGAGCGACGAGTTCTGCCCGACCTGCGCAACGGCTCTAAGGAAGGCTGTGCGCTCCGACTCGAGCGACGGGCGCTGCTGCGAGGCGGCAAAGGAGATCAGATCCTTGCCCAACAGTCCTTCGCGGTGTTGCCCGACCAGACTGGCCAGCGCCAGGTTGCAATCGATGATGCGAAAGTGCTCATCCTGCAGAATGACCGGGAACGGTGCGTTCCAGAGGACTTCGTAGATGGCCGATGCAGCTGTTGCCGAGACTTCGTCCTGGGTGGGCATCCGAGAAGAAGGCTGACGCTCCCCAGTGGGAAGGACCAGTGCCCAGCGGTCTGAGGTCAGGGCCGCCAGAACTGGATGTCGACCACCCGGCAAAGTGCTGGAGCGCGGCGGGGGGAGGTCGGCACGCTCCGCTCCCGGAGACGTCCGCTCAACCAGCCACTCGATCATCGGAACATCGAAAACGCGTCCCAACTCCCCTCGGCTCATGCCAACGCGACACGGCAGCGCACTCAGGGCTGCTGAATTGGCGAAGACAACCTGGAGCGAGGTATCAAAGATCAGTACCGGCTCACTCAGGCTGTCGAACAGGACAATCGGTAGCGAGGTGTTGCTCCCCAGATTCGCGCTCATCGGCAACTTATGGTTTAGGGGTTCGTTTGACTCCTTTACCAGTGTACGCAGAGCACAGGGGGCTAAGGTTGCAACCTACCCCGCACCTGAATGTCAAAGTGCACCGCAGGGGTAACACTGCACGCCAATTCGACTCTGGTGTCTCTTCAGGTCTTGGGCAAGGTCACCCCGACCTGGCCTTGATACTTGCCGCCGCGGTCCTTGTAGCTGGTCTCGCAGACTTCATCGCTCTCGAAGAACAGTACTTGGGCGCAGCCTTCTCCCGCATAAATCTTGGCGGGCAGAGGGGTAGTGTTGCTGAATTCCAGAGTGACGTACCCTTCCCACTCTGGTTCGAAAGGGGTCACATTCACGATGATTCCGCAGCGAGCGTAAGTGCTCTTGCCCAGACAGATGGTCAGCACGTTACGCGGGATGCGGAAGTACTCGACGGTCCGGGCTAGCGCGAAGCTGTTCGGCGGGATGATGCAGACGTCTCCCTTGAAGTCGACAAAGCTCTTCTCGTCGAAGTTCTTCGGGTCAACAACTGTGGAATGGATGTTGGTAAAGATCTTGAACTCGTTGGCGCATCGGATGTCGTAGCCATAGCTGCTAGTGCCGTAGCTGACGATGCGGTGCCCATCGGCTGCTTGACGAACCTGCCCCGGCTCGAAAGGCTCAATCATGCCGTGGCTACTGGCCATCCTTCTGATCCAGGCGTCGCTCTTGATACTCATAGCTGGTGTTCTCTGTTCGGTAAGTGATCAGAAGCGAAGTGTATCGCCAAATCCCACACTCTTGACAGGGATTTGAATTGATGCCAAAATCTCGCTTCT
>DALYHR010000029.1:0-14354 GCA_031970775.1 Burkholderiaceae bacterium
GTTGCTGCTCGACGAGCCCTGCTCGGCGCTCGACCCGATTTCCACCGGCAAGATCGAAGAGCTGATCGACGAGCTGAAGTCCGATTACACCGTGGTGATCGTGACCCACAACATGCAGCAGGCGGCGCGCAGCTCCGACTACACCGCCTATATGTATCTGGGCGATCTGATCGAGTTTGGACCGACCAACGACATTTTCATGCGTCCGCAACGCAAGGAAACCGAGGACTACATCACCGGCCGTTTCGGCTGACTTCGTCATGGACAAGCATCTCTCCTCACAGTTTGACTCCGAACTCAGCGCGATCTCCAACCGGGTGCTCGAAATGGGCGGGTTGGTCGAGGCTCAGGTCAGCCTGGCACTCGAAGCGCTGACAGAGTTCAGTACCGAAGGCGCCGAAGCCGTGCTGCGCGGCGAGGAGCGGGTCAACCGGCTCGAGATCGAGATCGACCGCGACCTCCAGAGCATCATTGCCCGACGCCAGCCCACGGCGCGCGATCTGCGCCTGCTGATCGCCGTATCCAAGACCGTGGGCAATCTGGAACGGGTCGGTGACGAAGCGGCCCGGATCGCCCGGACCGTGCACCGTCTGGTCGGCACTGGAGTCTCCTCGCGCATGAAGGTGCCGGTCTCGGATGTCAGTTTCGAGGCCAGTCTGGCCACGGCCTTGCTGCGTCGTTCGCTGGACGCTTTTGCTCGGCTCGACTGCCAGCAGGCCATCGAGGTGATCAAGCAGGACAACGAAGTCGATGTCGAGTTCGAAGGCTTCATGCGCAAGCTCATCACCTACATGATGGAAGACCCGCGCACCATCTCGGCCAGCATCGATCTGATCTTTGTGGCCAAGGCCATTGAGCGGGTCGGGGACCACGCCAAGAACCTGGCCGAGCAGATCATCTACATCGTCAAGGGCACGGACGTGCGCCACAACTCGCCCGAAGCGGTCGAGTCGATGGTGCGCTGAAGGCGCAAATCCGAAGACGGGGGCAGTCTTGACCCGGATCCTGATCGTCGAAGATGAGCCCGCCATTGCCGAGCTGCTGGCGATGAATCTGCGCCATGCCGGCTTTGAGGTCGAGCATGCGGCGCACGCGGATCGGGCCCGTGAGGCCATTGAGGCGCAGCTGCCCGATCTGGTGCTGCTGGACTGGATGCTGCCCGGGCAGTCCGGCCTATCGCTGGCCCGGCAATGGCGTGCCGGGGCGCGTACCCGTGAATTGCCCATCATCCTGTTGACCGCCCGCAGCGAGGAATCCGACAAGGTCGAGGGACTTGAGGTGGCGGATGACTACCTCTCCAAGCCCTTCTCGATGAAGGAGCTGATGGCGCGCATTGGCGCTTTGTTGCGTCGCCGCAAGCCCGAAGGAGCCTCCACCGTGCTGGAGGTGGCTGGCTTGCGTCTCGATCCGGATGCCCACCGCGTCAGCTTCGGCGACCGCGAGCTCAAGCTCGGGCCGACCGAATTCAGACTGCTGCGCTATCTGATGGCGCATCCCGAAAGGGTACAAAGCCGCGAGCGCCTGCTCGATCGGGTCTGGGGTGATCAGGTCTATATCGAAGAGCGTACCGTCGACGTCCACGTCAAACGCCTGCGTGAAACCCTGGCGCAGGTCGACTGCGCCGGACTGATCGAGACCGTACGGGGAGTCGGCTACCGTTTGCTGCTGACTCGGCCTACGCCTTTGGCGGCTGGTGACGCCTCGACCCGGGTGGCTTCATGAGTGCTTCCGCACTGTTGCGCGCCCTGCTGACCCTGACCTTCTGGGCAGCTTTGGGCTATTTGCTGGGTTATCTCAAGGGGTGGCCCTTGCTCGGTGCCTGGATCGGAACGGCCATCGCGCTGACCTGGCGCGGCCTGCGCGATCTGATCGGGGCGATGCGCTTGATCCGTTGGCTGCAACGCGCTCAGGGCGATGCCAACGATCAAACGGGTCTGGATAGTGCGGGTTCAGCACCTCGCGACCGAGGGGTCTGGGGCGAGCTGGGCTACCGGGTTGAACGGCTCCTGCGCCAGCGTGATGCCGTGATCCGCAACGAGCGGATGCGTCTTGAGGAGTTCCTCGGCGGTATCGAGGCCTCGCCCAACGGCGTGATGTTGATCGATGCGCAGGAGCTGATCGTCTGGTGCAACCGGATCTCGGCGCAGCACTTTGGTCTCGATCCGCAGCGCGATCTCTTCCAGCGCCTGACCAACCTGATCCGTCATCCGACCTTTGTCGAAAACTTTCAGCGGCGCTCTGAAGGGCCGGGTGAGGCCCTGGTGCTGCAGCTTGGCCCCGGGCGGGTGTTGTCGGTGTTGATCCGCCCCTACGGCAAGGGCCAATGTCTGGTGCTGTCGCAGGACTTCACCGAACGTCAGCGCATCGAGTCGATGCGGCGCGATTTCGTGGCCAATGTGTCGCACGAGATCCGCACGCCACTGACCGTGCTGAGCGGGCTAATCGACACGATGTCCTCACTGCCTCTGGATGAGGGCGAGCGCAAGCGGCTGCTGGGTCTGATGGATCAGCAAGCCCAGCGCATGCAATCCCTGGTGACGGACTTCCTCATGCTGGCGCAGCTCGAAGGCAGTCCCAGGCCGACGATCGAGCGCTGGAGCCGCTTGAGCCATCTGCTCGAACAGGTCGACATCGAGGCGCGCAGTCTCTCGGCCGGTCGGCATCGATTGAAATTCCCCGACCTGCATGAGGCGGAATTCGGTCGAACCGAAGTCGCGGGTCAACCCACCGAGCTGCTCTCGGCCTTGACCAATCTGGTCAGCAATGCGGTGCGTTACACCCCGGAAGGGGGCGCGGTCAGCGTCAGTTGGGCCCGGATGACCGATGGGCGGGGGGTGTTTTCGGTGACCGACAGTGGGATTGGCATCGCTCGTGAGCACCTGCCGCGACTGGCGGAGCGGTTCTACCGTGTCGACGGCAGCCGCTCCCGCGAGACGGGCGGAACCGGATTGGGGTTGTCGATCGTCAAGCATGTGGTGCAACGCCACGACGGTGAACTGCAGATCGAGAGTGAACTGGGCCGAGGCTCAACGTTCCGGCTGGTGCTGCCACCCGCCCGTCTGCGGTGCGTGACGCGTGATGAGGTAGAGCGGCTACCCCATCGCGTATGATCAGCGGCTTGACCTTTTTCTCAAAGTTTCCACTGTTACGCCTTGATCGGCGGCTATCTTCCCAGGCGAGCGGCCTGGAAGGGTGGCGCGTTTTCAGACTCTGGGGGCCGGCAGTCGGATGGGGCGCTCTGATCGCTCTGGTCGTGCTGCTCTGGATGCTGGCCTTGGGTCAGCGCGTCCTGCTCAATCCTGATGAAGGACGCTACGCCACGCTGTCGCTGGCGATGATGGAGTCCGGAGACTGGCTCACACCACGTCTCAACGGCTTTCTCTATTTCGAAAAGCCCCCTCTCCAGTATTGGGTCGGTGCGCTGGCGTTTCAACTGTTCGGCGTTGGCGAGTTGACGGCCCGTTTCTGGCCGGGACTGTCGGGCCTGATCACGATCGCTCTGATTGGATGGACCGGCGGACGCCTGTGGGGCCTGCGCACCGGTATTCATGCTGCTGCCATTGCCGCCGGATCGACCTGGATCGTGGCCAACAGCCACTTCCTGTCGCTGGACGCCGGCCTGACTGCTGCTTTGACGTTGGTGCTGTGCGCGGTGCTGCGCGCCGAGCAGCCGGGTATTGATTCGCGCCAGGCTCGGCGCTGGATGGTGACGGCCTGGGCGGGGATGGGTCTGGCCATTTTGAGCAAGGGGCTGGTGGGCCTGGTCATCCCGGGAACCGTGTTGATGCTGGTCAGTTTGATGGGGCGTGACGCTCGGTTGTGGACTCGGCTGGCCTGGGGGCCCGGACTAGTGACGCTGGCGCTGATCACCGTGCCGTGGTTTGTGCTGATGGCTCAACGCCATGCCGATTTCACGCACTTCTTCTTCATTCATGAGCACTTCGAGCGTTATCTGACCGAAACGCACCGTCGCGTTGGGGGCTGGTGGTACTTCGTGCCTCTGCTGTTGGCTGGCTTTTTGCCCTGGACTGGCAGCCTGCCCTGGCTGCTGCGTGAACCGACGTTCATGGCTGAACGAGACGGTTCGGCGTTGCGCTGGTTGCGTGTCTGGATCGTCTTTGTCTTTGTGTTTTTCAGTCTGTCAGGCTCGAAGCTGCCGTCCTACATCCTGCCCATGTTTCCCGCGCTGGCGTTGCTGCTGGCCCGGCGCCTGGAGTCGCTGCAGGAAGGGCGATGGCTGTGCTGGCAGTGGTGGGTGCCGTTGCTGGGCTGGCTGTCGATTGGTTTCCTGAGCTTTCTGTTGGAAGGACGGCTGGAGCGACCGACGCCGCCGGCTATGGCCGAGCAGTTGGGGGCTGGGTTGCGGCTGGCGGTCGGTGTCTATCTGATCGGGGCAGCATTGGCCTGGGTGGGGCTGCGGCGCCAGCGGTTCACGGCGGCGCTGGTCAGCCTGGCCCTGGCTCAAATGCTGGCCGTTCTGATGCTGATGTCGGCCTACGAGGTCTGGGCTCAGTACCGGAGCCTGGGGCGGCTGGTCATGACGCCGGTCGTGCAACGGGAGCTCGGCCCCGAGACTCGGGTCTATGCGGTGCGGGCCTACGATCAGACACTTCCGTTCTACCTGCGACGCCCGGTGGTGCTGGTGGAATACGTCAGCGAATTCGAATTCGGGCAGAAGCAGGAGCCCTCGCGCTGGGTACCCACCCTGGATGAGTTCCTGAGGCGCTGGCAGGCCGAGACTTCGGCGCTGGCTTATATGGAGCCCGAAACGCTGGAGTTGCTCAAACAGCGCGGCGTGCCGTTGAGGGTGCTCCACGAAGACCCCTTGCGCGTACTGATCAGTCGGACCTGAATGGGTCGGCCGGCGCAGACGATTCCCGTACACACACCCGATGCAAGTCCCTGTTTTTCTTGATCCGCAACCTCATGACTCGACCTCAGTGTCGGGGAGGGCTGTTGACCTCAGTGTGGTCATTCCGGTCTACAACGAGGAAGAAGGGCTGCCGGCGCTGTTCGGACGGCTCTATCCGGCCCTGGATGCGCTGGGGCTGCGCTTTGAGGTGATCTTCGTCAACGATGGCAGCCGCGATCGATCGGCCGCCTTGTTGGGCGAGCAATTCGAGCGCCGGCCCGACGTGACCCGGGTGATCCTGTTCAACGGCAATTTTGGCCAGCACCGCGCGATCCTGGCGGGTTTTGAGTACAGCCGGGGCGATCGAGTCGTCACGCTGGATGCTGATTTGCAAAATCCGCCTGAGGACATCGCCGTACTGCTGGCTGCGATGGATGCGGGCCATGACTACGTCGGCTCGATCCGGCGCAAGCGCCAGGATTCGGCTTGGCGGCATTGGGCCAGTCGGGCGATGAATCGCCTGCGCGCTCGCCTGACCCGTATCGAGATGACGGATCAAGGCTGCATGATGCGGGCCTACAGTCGCAACGTGATCCAGCTGATCAATCAGTGCGGCGAGATGAACACCTTCATTCCGGCGCTGGCCTATCAGTTCTCGCGTTCACCGACTGAGGTGGTGGTTGGCCACGAGGAGCGCCACGCCGGTGAGTCGAAGTATTCGCTCTACAGCCTGATTCGCCTGAATTTCGACCTGATCACCGGCTTTTCGGTGGTGCCGCTGCAGTGGTTTTCGTTGCTGGGTATGGCCGTATCGGTGGGTGCAGGGCTGCTGGTGCTGATGCTGGCTGGCCGCCGGCTGATTCTCGGGCCCGAAGAGGGCGGACTGTTCACTCTGTTCGGGATCGCCTTCTTTCTGATCGGGCTGGCGCTGTTCGGCATCGGTTTGATCGGTGAATACGTCGGGCGCGTGTATCAGGAAGTGCGGGCGCGCCCGCGCTACGTGATCAGCGCCGTGCTGCAACGGCAGGAGCGCGAGCCGTGAGTTGTGGCCGTCGCCCGCGGGCCATCGTCTTTGCGTATCACAACGTCGGCGTGCGATGCCTGCGCGTGCTGCTGGATGCTGGGGTCGAGGTCGGTCTGGTCGTGACTCACCGCGACAGCCCGAACGAGACGATCTGGTTCGACAGCGTCGCTCAGGTCGCCGCCGAGGCTGGGCTGCCCTGTATCACCCCCGATGATCCGAACACCCCCGAGGTGTTGGCACAGTGCCGCGCGGTGTCACCGGATTTCCTGTTCTCGTTCTACTACCGGCACATGCTCAAGGCGGAGTTGCTGGCGCTGCCCGCACGCGGGGCCTACAACCTGCATGGCTCGTTGCTGCCGAAGTATCGCGGCCGGGTGCCGATCAACTGGGCGGTGCTGCACGGCGAGCGAGAAACCGGGGCGACGCTGCATGTGATGGATATCAAGCCGGATCACGGGGCGATCGTTGATCAGATGGCCGTGCCGATTCTGGGTGATGACACCGCTCATGAGGTCTTCGGCAAGGTGGTGGTTGCGGCGGAACTGGTGCTGGCGCGAGCGCTGCCGGGGCTGATCGACGGTACGGCAACCCTGACTGAGCAGGATCTCGCGCGCGGCAGCTACTTTGGGGGCCGCAAACCCGAGGACGGCCGACTGCCGGCAGCAGCCGGTGTTCAGGCGCTGCACAACCTGATCCGCGCAGTCGCTCCACCTTATCCGGGTGCTTTTTTCGATGCCCGGGTCGGCGGCCGACTGCGGCGTATTGGCGTGCTGCGCAGCCGCATCGAAGCTCCAGCCGCAACCTTCGGGCCGATGGCGACCTTTTGTCTTGAGTTTTCGCCGCAAGCCACGCCGTCCCTCCGGGCTGCGGATGGGGGGCGACTGAGGGTGCTGGCGATGACGCTCAACGGCGTCGCCTGCGATACCGCCGGACTGCAATCGCTGGCTGCGCTGACTGCCCGCGCTGCGCTCATTCCCCTCTCTCCGGTTCAGTCGATCTGACTTCCTACCATGCTCAAAGTTCTTATCCTTGGCGTCAACGGCTTTATCGGGCATCACCTGACTCAGCGGATCATTGACACCACCGACTGGCATGTCTACGGCATGGACATGAATTCCGATCGGGTTTCCCCTTGGCTGGATCACCCGCGTTTCCACTTCTTCGAAGGCGATCTGACGATCAACAAGGAGTGGATCGAGTACCACGTGCGCAAGTGCGATGTGGTGTTGCCACTGGTGGCGATCGCCACGCCGGCCACCTATGTGCGCGAGCCGCTGCGGGTGTTTGAGCTCGACTTCGAGGCCAATCTGCCGGTGATCCGCCAGTGCGTGAAGTACCGCAAGCGCGTGGTGTTTCCCAGCACCAGCGAGGTCTATGGCATGTGCCAGGACGAGGAATTCGACCCAGAGAACTCGCCCCTGGTCTGCGGCCCGATCAACAAGCCGCGCTGGATCTACGCCTCGGCCAAGCAGCTGATGGATCGCGTGATCCACGCCTATGGTCAGCAGGAGGGGCTGGACTACACGCTGTTTCGCCCCTTCAACTGGATCGGGCCGGGCCTGGACACGCTGCACACGCCCAAGGAAGGTTCCAGCCGCGTCATCACCCAGTTCCTCGGCCACATCGTGCGCGGCGAGCCGATTCAACTGGTCGATGGCGGCCATCAGCAGCGCAGCTTTACCTACATCGACGATGGCATCGACGCCTTGATGGCGATTCTGCGCAACCCGCAGGGCAAGGCCCGCTCGCAGATCTACAACATCGGCAACCCGGGTAATAACTACTCAATCCGGCAATTGGCCGAGATGATGCTGGCGCTGGCGGCCCAGCGGCCCGAGTACAGCCTGCGCGCGGCCCGCGTGCAGTTGGTCGAGACATCCTCCAGCGCCTACTACGGTCAGGGCTACCAGGATGTGACGCGTCGTGTGCCCAAGATCGACAACACCATGAATGATCTTGAATGGGTGCCAAAAATCGGCATGATGGATGCATTGGATCGCATCTTTGATCATTACCGTGATCAGATCGATGCGGCCGAGCATCTGAACGATTGAGCCAAACAAGCCCCCTGGGGTTTTCTGACCGACGCCCATGGCCCGAATTGCGCTCAAGATCGATGTTGACACCCTGCGGGGGACTCGGGAGGGGGTTCCGGCGCTGATGCGCCTGTTCGATCGATATGGCCTCAATGCCACATTCCTATTCAGCCTAGGGCCGGATCGCACCGGCCGGGCGATTCGCCGAGCTTTTCGCCCCGGATTTTTCAGCAAGGTATCGCGCACTTCGGTGCTGGAGCATTACGGACTGCGCACCTTGATGTATGGCACGCTGCTGCCGGGCCCGGATATCGGTCGGCGTGAGCGCGAAGGGCTAAGGGCCGTTGCAGCGGCGGGCTTCGAGACCGGCATCCACACCTGGGACCACGTGCGTTGGCAGGATTTCGTAGCCGATCGCAATGAAGAATGGACCTGGACCGAGATGGATCAGGCCGTGCGGCGCTACGAGGAGATCTTCGGCCAGCCAGCGCGCATCCATGGGTCTGCCGGGTGGCAGATGAACGAGTCAGCCTACTCGCTGGAATCGCGCTTTGGTTTCACGCTGGCATCCGATACGCGTATTCTGCCGGGCGATGATGGCAGCCCCTATCTGCCGGTCGATGCCTTCGGCAAGGTGATCGGCCCGATGCAGTGGCCAACCACGCTGCCGACCCTGGACGAACTGGTTGGTCTGAATGGCTGGACCCCGGGCAATGTCGAGAATGCGCTGCTGCGTTTGACTGAGCGTTGCGAGTGCGATCAGGTCTACACCCTGCATGCCGAGTTGGAGGGCCAGAAATGGCAGCCAGCCTTCGAGCGACTGCTGCTGGGCTGGAAGGCTCAAGGGCACGAGCTGGGCGCGATGGGAGATATCGCTCAGCGCTACGAGCCCCGGCAACTGCCGAGGCGTCGCATCAGCCAGGGCGAGCTGCCCGGACGCAGTGGCAAGGTGGCGATGCCCGGGCTGCGGGTGGGCTGAAGCGTGACCCGTGAGCCCGGGCGACCGATTTAACGCAGCTCGGCAACCAGCAGCTTGACGATGTTGCGAGCGTTTTCACTGCCCTGTGGATCGCCCTTGGGATCGAGTACCGTGGCCACACAGGTGCTCGACGTGGTGCTGCCTTCAGGCTTGAGCTGGATGCGATAGCGCTGACCCGCCAGCTCTTCGCCCTTGGGGCCCTTGCTGAACAGGCGCTGCAGCAGGCTCTCTTCCTTGCCGGCCAGCTTCGGGTCGATGTAGCGCACGAAGTAGACGCCCTGCGAGCGGTCGCGGTCTTCGACGGTGAAGCCGCTGCGATCCAGCGCCAGGCCCAGGCGACGCCAGCTGCGGTCGAAGGGGTCGTCGATCTGGAGGGTGGCCGCGGGGCGACCTTCGATGATGCGGGCGCGAGCCGGAACAGCCGAGGGCGTATTGACCAGTGCCAGTGCCTGGGAGGCCGCAGCGTCGCTCGGGCGAACTACCGTGTCGAGGTTGACCAGTCGCAGCATCAGGCGCGAGAGCATCTCGGCTTCAAGCTGCGGGTCGGTCGAACGTGCGACCACGCTGCGGTCAACCGTGTTGATGCTGACTCCCCGATGGCTGATGCTGATTTCGGTGCCGCCTTCGACACGTTCGATGCGGGTGCGATAGCTGTCGCGCTCTCCCGTGTCGTAGCTACCGTCGATCAGTTTGGAGGTGGTGCGACGGATGAAGTCCTGGGGCAACTTGACGCGGTTCTCGGCCCAGTCGGTCTGCATGACGCCGACGTTGGGCTGATCCTGCGCCACCGTGAACCCCTGATCCTTCCAGAAGCTGCGCAGCACCGGCCAGACCTGCTCAGGCGAAGCCGGTGAGACCAGCCAGCGCTGCTGGCCCGAGCGTTCGATGCGCACTCCGGCCACGCTGCGTGCAGCGATGCTGCCGTCACCGCCGGTCAACGCATTTTGCAGAGCCGTGGCACTGATGACGCTGCCGGAGCCGGGTTGGGTACGCGGGTCAATGTTGAGCTGAGTCAGGTCAGGGGGCACCACGATGGCCGGAGCACGGCTGGCCTGACTACGGTAGTCAACCCTGGAACCTGGGGCATCTTCGGTGGCGCAGCCGCTCACCAGGGCCACAGCCACCGAACTCAGGGCCAGTGCGGGGAGCGTGCGCAGCAACTTCACGATCAGCGACCCGGGGTCAGGCCAGCGTCGAGCAGCGCGGCTTCGAGCTGAGGTTCCAGCGCGGTCGACATCGGCACCAGCGGCAGACGCAGCTGACCGCCACAGCGGCCCAGCCACTGCATGGCCCACTTGACCGGAATCGGGTTGGGTTCGACGAAGAGCTGACGGTGCAGCGGCAGCAGGCGCAGATGGATCTCGCGGGCGGTGCGGGCGTCACCGGCCAGTGCGGCGCGGCACAGGTCAGCCATCGCACGCGGGGCGACGTTGGCCGTGACGCTGACATTGCCGTGACCGCCGAGCAGCATCAGGGCAACGGCGGTGCCATCATCGCCGGAATAAACCGCGAAATCGGCCGGCGCTTCGCGAATCAGCCAGCAGGCGCGCTCGATATTGCCGGTGGCTTCCTTGATGCCGACGATGTTCGGGATCTGTGCCAGCTTCAGGGCGGTCTCGGGCAGCATGTCTGCACCGGTGCGGCCGGGCACGTTGTAGAGCACGTGCGGGATGTCGACCGCTTCAGCGATGGCGCGGAAGTGGCGAAGCATGCCTTCCTGGGTCGGCTTGTTGTAGTAGGGCACGACCGACAGCGTGCAGGTCGCACCGACCTTCTGGGCGAAGCGGCTGAGCTCGATCGCTTCCTGGGTCGAATTGGCGCCGGCACCGGCCATCACCGGCACGCGGCCTGCTGCCTGTTCGACGGCGATGCGGATGATTTCGCAGTGCTCTTCGACCGAGACGGTGGGGGATTCGCCGGTGGTGCCGACCACGCCGATACAGGCGGTGCCTTCGGCGACATGCCAGTCGATCAGACGGCGCAGGGCGTCGAAATCGACGCTGCCGTCTTCATGCATCGGGGTGACCAGGGCGACGATGCTGCCAACGATGGGAGTCATGATGTTCGTATTCCTCGCAAGCGCGGGATTCTAACCGGCTCAAATACCGGGATTACTGGGGCAGGGGCGGGCGCTTCAGAAGCAGGCCCACAGGCGGCCCGCCAGATCGACCGTCAGTTCCGGACGCAGATAGCTGGCAAAGACACCGGTCAGGACGATCAACAGCGCCAACAGCGCGGTCGGGCGGCGCCAGCGCTTCATGCCGGTTGACCCGACGGTTGGGGCAGCATACGCGGCACCGCCGTTTCGCGAATCGGCAGGTTGACGGCCGCGGCCATCACGCCCAGCGCGATCGAAATCCACCAGACGATCTGATAGCTGCCGGTGAGGTCGTAGAGCCGGCCGCCCAGCCATACGCCCAGGAAGCTGCCGAGCTGATGGCTAAGAAAGACGATGCCGCCCAGCATCGACAGGTACTGCACGCCGAACATCTGCGCCACCACCGCATTGGTCGGGGGCACGGTCGAGAGCCACAAAAAGCCCATCACCGCGGCAAAGAGATAGACCGAGGCGGGGCTCATCGGCACGGACAGGAACAGCACGATCGCCACCGAACGCAGCAGATAGATCGCCGCCAGAATGTGGCGTTTGGCAAACCGCTGCCCCAGCGAGCCGGAGGTGTAGGTGCCGAAGACGTTGAACAGCCCGATCAGCGCCAGGGCGGTGGTCGCAACCTCCGGGGCCATGCCCTGATCCTTGAGGAAGCTGGGCATGTGCACACCGATGAACACCACCTGGAAGCCGCAGACGAAATAGCCCGCAGTCAGCAGCAGGAAGCTCGGATGCCGGATCGCTTCACGCAGCGCGTCACCGACGCTTTGCTCAGCCGCGGCGTGACGACCGGATGCTGCACGCTCGGGTTCGCGCAGAAAGTTCGCCAGCGGCAGGATCGCCAGCGCCGCAGCACCGAGCAAAAAGAGTGCTTCCTGCCAGCCGACATGGCTGATCAGGAAGGTCTCGACCGGAATCATCAGGAACTGGCCGAAGGAGCCCGCCGCAGCGGCTACCCCCATCGCCCAGGAGCGCCGGTTCGGGTCGACATTGCGGCCGATCACGCCGTAGATCACAGCGTAGGTGGTGCCGGACTGCGCCAGCCCGAGCAGCAGGCCCGCGCTGCCGGTGAAGGCCAGCCCCGAGGTGGACAGCGCCATTAGCACCAGCCCGAGCGCGTAGAGCAGACCGCCGCCGATCAGCACCCGCCAGGCACCGAATCGGTCGGCCAGCATGCCGGCAAAGGGCCCGGCCAGACCCCAGGCGAGGTTCTGCACGGCCAGGGCGAAGGCGAAGGTCTCGCGTGTCCAGCCGTTGGCCATCGTCATCGGCGCCAGCCATAGCCCGAAGCCGTGGCGGATGCCCATCGACAGCGTGACGATCAGCGCCCCGCACAGCAGCACCTGCGTCATGGACAGGGTGTGCGGACGTGCGGTGGTGGCGGTCGTCATGGGGGGCTTAGATCAGAAACGGAAGCCGAACTTGGCGCCGTAGCTGGTGTTGTTGCCGGTCTTGTCGGTCTCGAAAGCCAGGTTCATCAGACCGAGGTTGACGTTCAGGCCGGCGAACACCTTTTGCTGCGTGAAGTTCTCAGCCTGCAGGCCGGTCGACGCACCCGGGGTGGACTTGACCTGCACGATGCCGGCGCCCACGTAGGGCTTGAACATCAGGAAGCCCTTGGAGATCGAGACATCCAGGCTGGTGGTGCTGACGTCGAGATCGGACACCCCCGACATGCTCGAGATCGCCAGACGGGCGGCGATCGCCGGAGTGACCAGGCTGCCCGGCATGAAAGCCCAGCGCAGTTCACCGCCGCGGGTCGAGACGTTGGTGCCCGGCAGCGAGCCCAGCGCGACGCCGACGTCGATGTTGAAGGGCAAGCCCTTGTGGGCGCGCACCATGGCGAAGGGCAGGGTGCTGACTTCTGCCGCACCACCGGAGGCCTTGCTCAGCGCAGCAGCGCTTTGCAGCTTGGTGCCGCCGACGCTGGCACCGATGTCGAAGCCCAGCAGCCCCATGCTCTCGGCTGGAATCATCGGCTTGTAGGACACGGCTGCACCCAGGTCTTCGCTGAGGGTGCGGAAATCGCTCTGGGTGAAGCCGACAGAGCTGCCGAGGTTGATCGAGGCTGCCTGGGCGCCAAAAGCCAGCAGGGCCGAGGCGGCGATCAGGGAATGGCGAAGTTTCATGGTCCGTCCTTGGGTTGACGTGAAGTTGAACGTGCGGCCGGCCGGGAACGTTGACCGGCGTGGATGGGCGATAGGCTAACACCGTCCTCCCTACAATCCGCCGCCTATGTCCAGCAAGCAAGCTTCCACAACGCCCCCGGGCGGCTACGGCGAGGCCTCGATCCGCGTCCTCAAAGGACTGGAACCGGTCAAGCAGCGCCCCGGCATGTACACCCGCACCGATAACCCGCTGCACATCGTGCAGGAGGTGATCGACAACGCCGCCGACGAAGCCTTGGCCGGTCACGGCCGCCGCATTGCCGTGACGCTGCATGCCGACGGCTCGGTCAGCGTCGAGGATGACGGTCGCGGCATCCCCTTCGGCCTGCACCCCGAAGAGGGCGTGCCGGTGATCGAGATCGTCTACACCCGGCTGCACGCTGGCGGCAAGTTCGACAAAAGCTCGGGCGGGGCCTACAGCTTTTCAGGCGGCTTGCACGGCGTCGGCGTCAGCGTGACCAACGCGTTGGCCACCCGGCTGGCCGTGACGGTGTGGCGCGAAAAGCAGGTCGCCACGCTGGTTTTCGGCCACGGTGGCGAGGTGGTCGAGCCGCTGGTGGTGCGACCTGCGGAACGCGGCGAGCGCAAGACCGGCACGGCCGTGCGGGTCTGGCCGGATGCCAAGTATTTTGAGAGCGCCGAGTTGCCCCGGCAGGAGCTGATTCACTTGCTGCGCAGCAAGGCGGTGCTGATGCCGGGCGTGACCGTCGAGCTGACTACAGAACGGGTCAACGGCGAGCCGCCCGAGGTGCTGAGCTGGCACTACCAGGGCGGCCTGCGCGACTATCTTCAGCAAAGTCTCACGGCCGATGCGCTGATTCCGCTGTTCGAAGGCGCGCATTACGCCGGCCGCAACGAGACCGAGAACTTCGCCGAAGGCGAGGGCGCGGCCTGGTGCGTGGCCTTCACCGAAGTCGGCCAGAACCTGCGCGAGAGCTACGTCAACCTGATTCCGACCGTCGCCGGGGGCACCCACGAAGCCGGGCTGAAGGACGGCCTGTTCAGCGCCATCAAGGGCTTCATCGAGATGCATGCGTTGCTGCCCAAGGGCGTGAAGCTGATGCCGGACGACGTGTTCGGCCGCGCCAGCTTTGTGCTCTCGGCCAAGGTGCTCGACCCGCAGTTCCAGGGTCAGACCAAGGAAAAGCTCAACAGCCGCGACGCGCTGCGGCTGGTGGCCTCGGC
>DALYHR010000030.1:0-14064 GCA_031970775.1 Burkholderiaceae bacterium
CGGCGGTCGGGGCGATCTGCGGGATGAAATCGACCAGCAGGCCGTCGTCGGGCATGTGGTCCTTGAGGTTCGGGTGCGGCCAGTCGGTGCCCCAGAGCACGCGATCCGGGAACTCCTCGACGACGCGGCGGGCGAACGGCACCACGTCCTGGTACGCCGCCTGTTCGCCGCTCAGGGCCTTCGGGCCGGTGACGGAGAGGCGCTCCGGGCAGCTCACCTTGCTCCAGACGTTCGGGTGCTGGCGCATGAAGGTCATGAACAGCTCGAACTCGGGCCCGTCGATGGCCTTGCTGACATCCGGGCGGCCCATGTGGTCGACGACCACCGTGGTCGGCAGCTGAGTGAAGAAGTCCCACAGCTCGGGCAGATCGACTGCCTCGAAGTAAATGACGACGTGCCAGCCGAGCTTGGCGATGCGGCTGGCGATCTCCATCAACTCGTCCTTGGGCGTGAAATCGACTAGGCGCTTGACGAAGTTGAAGCGCACGCCGCGCACGCCGGCGGCGTGGAGCTGCTGCAACTCCTCGTCGGTGACCGCGCGCTTGACGGTGGCCACACCCCGCGCCTTGCCGCCGCTGGAGCGGCAAGCATCGACCATCGCGCGGTTGTCGGCGCCGTGGCAGGTCGCCTGCACGACGATGTTGCGGGCGAAGCCGAGGTGATCGCGCAGCGCGTAGAGCTCGTGCTTGCTGGCATCGCAGGGCGTGTACTTGCGCTCGGGGGCGTAGGGAAATTCGGCGCCGGGGCCGAAGACGTGGCAATGCGCGTCGACCGCACCGGCCGGCAGCTGGAAGGTCGGCCGGGTCGGGCCGCTGAACCAGTCGAGCCAGCCGGCGGTCTTGCTGAAGTCACCCGTGGTGGGTTTGCTCATGGTGGATCGTCTCCGGCGTCAGTCGATGTACTTCAGACCGGCGGCGGCCAGCGGCTCGCGCATCTTGTACATGTCGAGGCCGAGCACGCCGCTGGCGAGCTTGGCGCGTTTTTCGCCTTCGAAGCTCTCGCGCTTGATCGCGGCTTCGAGCGTCTGGGCGGCGCGGGCGGCGGGCACACAGACCACGCCGTCGTCGTCGGCGACGATCACGTCGCCCGGTGTGACCCACATGCCGGCGCAGACCACCGGAATGTTGACCGAGCCGAGCGTGGCCTTGATCGTGCCCTTGGCGCTGATGCACTTGCTCCAGACCGGGAAGTCCATCTCTTGCAGCGTTTTCACATCGCGCACCCCGGCGTCGATGATCAGCGCGCGGGCGCCGCGGGCCTGAAAGCTGGTGGCGAGCAGGTCGCCGAAGTAGCCGTCGGTGCAGTCAGCAGTGACGGCAGCGACGACGATGTCGCCCGGCTGAATCTGCTCGGCCGCGACATGCATCATCCAGTTGTCGCCCGGTTGCAGCAGCACGGTCACGGCGGTGCCGCTGACCTGCTGGCCCGGGTAGATCGGCCGCATATAGGGCTTGAGCAGGCCGACCCGGCCCATCGCCTCGTGCACGGTGGCAGAGCCTAAAGCGGCCAGACCATCGGCGGCGGCGCGGTCGGCGCGGCGGATGTTGCGGTAGACGACTCCGAGTTCGTACATCTCATTGCCCCTTGTTCCTGAGTGCGGCATCCAGCCGCGGGAAGACGCGACGCGCATTGCCTTCGTAGACCCAATAGCGCTCCTCGTCGTTGAGATGCGCTGTGGCCTGCACGTAGCGTTTGGTGTCGTCGTAGTAGTGGCCGGTGCCGGGGTCGATGCCGCGCACGGCGCCGATCATCTCGGAGGCGAACAGGATGTTCTTGACCGGGATCACCTGGGTCAGCAGGTCGATGCCGGGCTGGTGATAGACGCAGGTGTCGAAGTAGATGTTGTTCAGCAGATGCTGGTCGAGCAGCGGCTTTTTCATCTCCTGCGCCAGCCCGCGGAAGCGGCCCCAGTGGTAGGGCACCGCGCCGCCGCCGTGCGGGATCAGGAACTTCAGATCGGGGAAGTCCTTGAACAGATCACCCTGCAGGCACTGCATGAAGGCGGTGGTGTCGGCATTCAGATAGTGGCTGCCGGTGGTGTGGAAGCAGGCGTTGCAGCTGGTTGAGACGTGGATCATCGCCGGGATGCCGTACTCGACCATCTTTTCGTAGATCGGGTACCAGTGGCGGTCGGTCAGCGGCGGGCTGGTCCAGTGGCCGCCCGAGGGGTCGGGGTTCAGATTGATGCCGACGTTGCCGTACTGCTCGACGCACTTGACCAGCTCGGGGATGCAGGTGGCGGGGTCGACGCCCGGGCTCTGCGGCAGCATCGCCGCCGGGATGAAGTGGTCGGGGAAGAGCTGGCTGACCCGGTAGCACAGCTCGTTGCAGATCGCCGCCCAGGTGGCGCTGGTCTCGAAGTCGCCGATGTGGTGCGCCATGAAGCTGGCGCGCGGGCTGAAGATGGTCAGATCCGAGCCGCGTTCCTTCATCAGCTTGAGCTGGTTGGTCTCGATCGATTCGCGCAGCTCGTCGTCGCTGATCTTCAGCGCCTTCGGGTCGGGTTTGCGGCTCGGGTCCTTGAGCGCGGCGATCTGCAAGTCGCGCCACAGGCCGAGGGCGGCCGGGGCGGTGGTGTAGTGGCCGTGGACGTCGATGATCAGGGGGTCGGATTGGCTCATGGCGGTCGCAGGGTTCGGGTTTGGGGCAGGGACGATGAGGCTCCAGGCCTCAGACCGGTTCCATGCCGTGGCGCTGCTTGATCGGGGTGGCGGCGGGCGAGATGAGGAAATCGAGCAGCGACCGTGCCGCGTCAGACTGGCGCGACTGGGAGCTGATGCCGGCCGAGAACACGGTGGTCAGACAAATTTCAGGGGCGAGCGGGCCGAGCAGCTCGATGCCGGGCAGATGAATCAGCTCGCTGAGCTGCTGAAAGCCCAGCTCGATCTGCCCTTCGGCCACCAGTCGGCCGACCGGAACGCCGGGCGGCGCGGTGACGAGGCGCGATTCGATCTGCGTGTAGACGCCCCAGCGCTTGAAGAGATCCTTCAGGGCGACGCCGCTCGGCCCGGTCGAGACGCCGATGCTGCGCGCCGCGATCAGCGCGGTGCGGACGGCGTCGGCATGGCTCAGATCGGGATGGGCTGCGCCCGCTTGCACGGCCACCGCGATGCCCGAACGCACCAGATCGACCCGGCCGGGAAGCAGCCTGCCTGCGGCGATCAGGCGGTCGATCACGTCGCTGGCCAGAAACACCAGGTCGAAGGCTTCGCCGGCCTCGACCCGCCGAGCGGCATCGACGCCACCGATCGAGACGATGTCGATGGCTTGCTGCGTCCGGCCCGGGTAGGCCTCGACCAGATCGGCCAGCACGGCTCGAGTCGCCATCGAGGAAATGCCGGTCAGTGCGAACGAGGAGGGCGAAGGCGTGGTGGGCATGGCCCGAATTGTCCAAAGCGAGGTCATGCCAGTCCAGTTCGGGCTAGGGCTATCTGCTATAGCAATCTGGCATGGCCTCTGCCAGCATCGCGGCATGACGCTCAATCAGCTCGAATACTTCATTCAGGTGGCCGAACACGGCAGTTTCAGCAAGGCGGCCTTGGTGCTGGGGGTGGCGCAGCCGGCGCTGAGCCGGCAGGTGCGCGCGCTGGAGACCGAGCTGCACGAGACGCTGTTTCTGCGCAACGGCCGCGGCGTCGAGCTGACCGAGGCGGGCCGGCGCCTGCGCGAGCATGGTCAGGAGATCCTGCAGCGGGTGACGCTGGCGCGCGAGGATCTGTCCGAGCGCCGCAACGAGCCGGTCGGTCAGATCGTGGTGGCGATGCCGCCCACCCAGGCGCGTCTGCACACCCTGCCGCTGATCAAGGCCTTCAAGCTCGCTTGTCCGCGCGCCCGGCTGGTGATCATGGAAGGCTTTTCCAACCACGTGACTGAATGGCTGGTGTCGGGCCGGGCCGATCTGGCGCTGGTCTACAACCCCGAGCCGCTGCCGGCGCTGGAGATCGTGCCGCTGCGCGATGAGCCGCTCTGCCTGATCAGCCCAATCGGCGCAGCGCCTGTCGGACCGTTGACCCTGCGGCAGTTATCGGCCTACCCGCTGGTGATTCCGCCGCGCGGACAGGTTTTTCGCAAGCGGCTGGAGGAGGCTGCGGCGATGGCCGGGGTGCAGCTGCGGGTTGACTGGGAGGTCTCCAGCGTCGGCGCCATCCTCGATCTGGTCGCGGCCGGGCTGGGCCATGCCGCGCTGGGGGCGGATGTGCTGCGGGCCTTCGATCATCCCGAGCGGCTGGCGGTCACGCCCTTTGCCGACGCTGATGTGCGCACCACGCTGTGTCTGGTCAGCCCGGCGCTCAAGCGCTCCACACCGTTGATGACGCGCACCGCCGCCCTGTTGAGCCGACTGGTGCGAGACCCGGCGCCATCCATGCCGAATCGCGATAGCTGATATAGGGTCATCTCGATGGCCGGCATGGCCGATGCTGATCAGAATCCGCGGGGAGCATCGACACCCCTAAGGAGACACCTTGATGAGCACTCGAACCCCCCGCCGTCTGACGCCGTTGCGCCTGCTGGCCGCCGCTGCCCTGGCTCTGGGCACCACCGGAGCGGCGCTGGCCCAGGAGGTCACGCTCAAGGTGCATCACTTCCTGCCGGCAGGCTCCTTTGCCAACACCATGTTCATCCAGCCCTGGTGCGACAAGGTCGCCAAGGACTCGAACAACCGCATGAAGTGCCAGATCTACCCGTCGATGCAACTCGGGGGCACCCCGCCGCAGCTGATCGACCAGGTGCGCGATGGCGTCGTCGATGTGATCTGGACGCTGACCGGCTACACCCCGGGCCGCTTCCCGCGGGTCGAGGCCTTCGAGCTGCCGTTCATGATGCAAAGCCCCGAGGCGACCAGCAAGGCGCTGTGGGACTACGTGCAGCAGTACGCCCCGCAGGAATTCAAGGACATGCACCCGATCGTCTTCCATGTGCATGGCGACGGCGTGTTCCACCTGCGCGACAAGCCGATCCGCACCCTGGCGGACTTCAAGGGCCTGAAGCTGCGTGCGCCGACCCGTCAGACCAACAAGTTCCTGGCCGCGCTGGGTGCGACTCCGGTGGCGATGCCGGTGCCGGCGGTGGGTGAGTCGATCTCGAAGGGCGTGATCGACGGTGCGGTGGTGCCTTATGAGGTGGTGCCGGCGGTCAAGCTCAACGAGCTGGTCAAGTTCCACTCAGAAACCGACCCGGCCGAGCCGGCCTTCTACACCGCCACCTTCGTCTTTGCCATGAGCAATGCGAAGTACCAAAGCCTGCCGGCCGATCTGAAGAAGGTGATCGACGCCAACTCAGGCCTGGCCGCATCGGGCATGGCCGGTCGGGCCTTCCTGGCTGCCGATGCCGAGGGCAAGAAGACCACGGCGCGCAACACCACCAACGTGATCCCGGCCAGCGAACTGGTGGCCTGGAAGAAGATCGGTCAGCAGGTCACCGACACCTGGGTGTCCGATATGAACGCCAAGGGTCTCAACGGTCAGCAACTGCTCGACGGTGCGCGCGCGCTGATCGCCAAGCACGGCGCTGCTCGCTAACTCGATCAAGGCTGAAAGGCTGTTGACCATGCAGGAACCCATGCCGGGCGCCGAGCACTCTGGCGCCGCGTCCCGATTTGGTCCGGTGGGCCGGGCCCTGCTGATGGCGAGCAAGTTCTCGGCGATCAGCGGCGGTCTGGTCTTCGTCGGGCTGGTGCTGATGAGCATCGTCTCGATCGTCGGGCGCAAGTTGTTCTCGGCGCCCGTGCCCGGCGATATGGAGGTGCTGCAAATGGCCGCTGCGCCAGCCTGCGCGGCCTTCTTTGCCTACTGCCATCTCACCGCCTGCGACGTGAAGGTCGATTTCTTCACCGCCAAGGCCCGCCCGGCCACTCACCACGGGCTCGATGCGTTGGGCTCGCTGCTATTCGGCGTCGTCGGAGCCCTGCTGACCTGGCGCTCGGCTCTGGGCACCCTGGGGGTGCGTGAGTCGGAGGAGACCAGCATGATTCTGGGCTGGCCGCTGTGGATCGCACAGGCGTTGATGCTGCCGGGGCTGGCGCTGATGGCGCTGGCCGGGTTCTACATGGTGGCCCACCATCTCGGACAGGTGCGTGGATCGCAGGACGCAACGACTGCGGAGGTGCGTCCATGAGCGGCATCGCGGTCGGCGGCTGGATCTTTGTCGGCCTGATGGTGATGCTGGTGCTGCGGGTGCCGATCGGCATCGCCATGTTCGTCTCCGGCGCGGGCGGCTATGCCTACCTCACCGGCGATATCACCCCACTGCTCAACACTCTCAAGCAGACCGCCTACGCGCGGCTGTCCAACTACGACCTGGTGGTGATTCCGCTGTTCCTGCTGATGGGGCAGTTCGCCACCCACGGCGGCTTGAGCAAGGCGCTGTTCCGCTTCGTCGCCGCCTTCATGGGGCACTGGCGCGGCGGCATCGCGATGGCTTCGATCGGCGCTTGCGCCGGCTTCGGCGCGATCTGCGGCTCCTCGCTGGCCACGGCCGCGACGATGGGTCAGGTCGCCTTGCCGGAGCTCAAGCGCTTCGGCTACTCGGGCAGTCTGGCTACCGGCGCGCTGGCCGCTGGCGGCACGCTGGGCATCATGATTCCGCCCTCGGTGCCGCTGGTGATCTACGCCATCCTGACCCAGGAGTCGATCGGCAAGCTGTTCATGGCGGCGGTGCTGCCGGGTGTGATCGCGATGATCGGCTACATGCTGGTGGTGCAGATCATGGTCCGGCTCAAGCCCGAGTCCGGTCCGGCCGGCCCGGTGGTGTCGTGGGGCAATCGCTTCAAGGCGCTGGCCGAAGTCGCCCCGGTGCTGGGTGTCTTTCTGGTGGTGATCGTCGGCATCTACGGCGGCTGGGCCAACCCGACCGAAGCGGCGGCTATCGGCGCGGCGGCCTGCGGGGTGCTGGCGATGCTCAATGGCGGCCTGCGTCTGCCGGGCCTGCTGGCCTGCGCACTCGGCACCGCTCAGGCCACCGCGATGATCTATCTGGTGCTGCTCGGCGCCGACATGCTCAATGCCGCGCTGGCGCTGTCGCAGATGCCGGTCGAGCTGGCGGCCTGGGTGCAGGCGCAGGCCTTTGCGCCGATCCTGGTGATGGTGGTGATCCTGGTGATCTACATCTTCCTGGGCTGCGTGATGGACTCGCTGGCGATGATCCTGCTGACCATCCCGATCTTCTACCCGGTGGTGATGGGGCTGGACTTCTACGGCCTGGGGCAGACCGACAAGAGCATCTGGTTCGGCATCCTGGCGCTGATGGTGGTCGAGATCGGCCTGGTTCACCCGCCGGTCGGCATGAACGTCTACATCATCAACCGGCTGGCCAAGGATGTGCCGCTGACCGAGACCTTCAAGGGCGTGGTGCCCTTCCTGCTCTCGGATCTGGTGCGCATCGTGCTGCTGCTGGCCTTCCCGGCGGTGTCGCTGGTACTGGTTCACCAGCTGGGGGGCTAAGCCAAGAAAAAAGCCCAAGTAAATCAATTACTTGGGCTTCCTATTGGCGGAGAAGGAGTCCGCCTCCGCCATATTTCAGGCCGTCTCACGCAGTCGCTCACGTCCATCATCCCCCTAGGAGAGTTATACGGAGACTTGCTGCATATTGCATCAGCAAATATCATTCAATCGCGCCCGGGATGATGGGCGGGATGATGGACGTGAGCCGATGCCGAAAGCCTCAATCGAACTCTCTGCGCTGAAAGTCAAGGAACTGACCGACCCCGGGCTGCACTTCGTTGGCGTGGTGCCGGGGCTGGCGCTGCGTGTCCTGCCGTCAGGGGTCAAGACTTGGGTGTTGCGGGTCACCGTGGCCGGCAAGCGCCGCGACATGGGGCTTGGGGGCTATCCCGCCGTGACCCTGGCTAAAGCCCGCGAGAACGCCCGGGAAGCCCGAGAACGGGTTCGGGCGGGTGTTGACCCGATTGAGGCATCCCGCGCATCCCGTAGCGCCGCCGCTGCAACCCGTGCCGCTGCCCTGACGTTTGAGCAGTGCGCCGCCAAGTACATCGAGGCGAATCAGTCCGGGTGGAAGAACGCCAAGCACGCCGCGCAATGGGTCAGCACGCTGGAACAGTACGCCTTCCCGGTCATGGGGGGCCTGTTGGTGCGTGATGTGGCGCTGTCGCATGTTCTGGCCGTCCTTGAGCCTATCTGGAAGACCAAGACCGAAACCGCCTCCCGCCTTCGTGGCCGGCTTGAATCGGTTCTCGATTGGGCCACCGTCCGAAAGTACCGGACCGGCGAGAACCCGGCCCGCTGGAAAGGCCACCTCGACAAGCTGTTGCCCAAGCCCGCCAAGGTGGCGAAGGTGGAACATCACCGCGCGGTGCCGGTGGCCGATGTGGGCGCCTTTCTGGTCAAGCTACGGATGCAGGCCGGACTCGGGGCGCGTGCGCTGGAATTCGCCATCCTGACCGCTGCCCGGTCGGGTGAGGTCCGGGGGGCTTGCTGGTCGGAAATCAACACAGAGGCGAAAGTCTGGGTTATCCCGGCCGCTCGCATGAAGGCCGGCAAGGAACACCGCGTGCCGCTGTCAGCCGATGCGCTGGCGCTGTTGGAAGCCTTGCCGCGCATGGCCGGAACCGAGCTGGTGTTTCCCGCGCCGCGTGGGGGTGCGCTGTCAGATATGACCTTGAGCGCAGTCTTGCGCCGTATGGAGGTTGACGCCGTGCCGCACGGGTTCCGTTCCACCTTCCGCGATTGGGCCGGCGAGCGGACCGCACACCCGCGTGAAGTGATCGAACACGCCCTGGCGCACTTGCTCAAGGACAAGGCCGAAGCCGCTTACCAGCGTGGCGACCTGTTCGAGAAGCGCCGCCGCCTCATGGATGACTGGTCCGCCTTCCTGAATCGCCCGGAACTGCCGGCCCAAGTGTTCATGTTGACAGCCCTTCGAGCGTGACAAGATGAGGCATGGTGCGGCTGCATGGCATGCCGCTCTGAGCTTTCCGCCCGGTAGGTCCGCCTCGAAACCGGACCGAAAAGCGGGACACCTTCACCCGCCTGCCGTGGCTCTTTCATGAAGGGCACCGGGAAGGGGTGCGATGGACAAGAACGAACGGCCCGACAGGCCCACAACGGGGCGCCGTGCGCCCCTGATTGGCAGCTTGAGCGATTGCAGCGCATGGCTGGCCTCACAAGGCATCGAGTACACACCCAGGGAAATCCTCGAAGACGCGGCCGAAGGGCTGTTGCTCCTTCATGTGCCTGTGCATGAGGATGGATTCATCCCGGTGTGCGTCGAAAAGCCAACGCCTGACGATATCCGTGCTCAGTTTGAAGCTCTAGGCAAGGACCCGGAAAAAACGCGAACCCATTCCGTGGGCGAACGACCGGCCATAAAGGGCGAATTGATTCCCGTCAGGCCGGAAGAGTGTTTGCAATTTATCGCTGCGGGTGAAACCAGCGTTCTTGGACCCGGTTTCACTTTAGGAGATGTGATGATGGCGGTGCCTGCACATTCCGAGTTTGCCAAGGCCATCTTTGTTCAGGGTATTGATGGGTTCAAGGTCAAGCGCAAGGATATGGAGGACTATAGGTCCCGAAGATTTAACGCCGTGAAGCGCGTTGCGTGGCTTGAGGCTGCGCTGATGGATGTGGAAGCGCAAAATAGCTCAAGCCCTGAGGCGGTCTACAGTGCCGAACAGGCTGAAGCGGCTGCAACCGCGCTTCAGGGGTATTGGTTCAAGTTCGATACATGGAAGCTGGCCGAAGGTCTGAAGCTTCTCGTTGGCATAGACCCTCGTTATTCCGATAGCGTCGAAATTACGGATGACGGGAAGGTTCATTTGCGAGCTGCGCCGCAATGCTTTCGGCTTGGTTTTCCCCCGAAACGTGAGTTTCAGGAAGGCAAGCCCTTCGTTGTCACGACGGGTCAAACCAATTGCCGTCCCGAAGTAGACCGGCTCCTACTACTGCGCGACATCTGGCGGGCTAATCCAGAGCTTGCAAGCCTGCCTGCCGCACCCCCTCAAAAGTTCATCGCCTTTGCCGAATCGAAAGGGCTGGCGCCTTACTGGCTGGAAGCTGCAAGGGCCAAGGGCATCGTGCCCTCCGACCCCGACCGAGCGCCCGATAAACCAGCGGCGCCGCCCACAGGAGCGCAAGAGGCCGAAGAGGTCGAGAAGCCCCAACAGCGCCAGCAAGAACCGCTTACGCCGCGAACGGATTACAGCTTGCTTGCGACCCGACAGCAACTAATTGATGCCTTCGGTGCGTTCACCGGGATGGATCTGTCGTGGTTCAATAACCTGAAGGATTCCCCAGAACTTAAGCGCGCTCGCAAGCTGAAGGGAACATCTGGAAAACGACCGACAGAGCCGTGGTTCTGCCCGTATCAAGTTATGAAGTGGCTTGTCAGTCCCAAGTTCAAAAAGAAAAATGGTAATAAGAGAATGACAGAAGCCACAGGTTGGCGAAGGCTGAAAGGCTGCTTTCCGAGTGTCTACGCCGTGCACGAATTGGAAGACCCTGCCGGCGATTGACCGGGGTCAATTAGCCCTTTGGACGGGGTTGGTGGGTTGGATTCGCCGGGGTTCATAGAGTGAGATTCGCCGGGGTTCGTTGGGATGAAATAACCCCGGCATCTTAATTCGTGTCGTCGATGCGCACCGCATCGAATCAGCGCAGCCTGAATAGCTGCGAATCATGAGATACGACATGAATTCGATAACCCAAACCCAGAACCCGGCGATTCCCGCCGCTTTGGCAACCTTTGACCATCAACCGGACGCCGCCTTTGTGCGCCTGCCGGTGGTGGCTGCCTTGAATGGTATTTCCCCGGCCACGGTGTGGCGCTGGGTTCAATCGGGACGATTGCCAGCCCCTCGAAAACTATCCCCGGGTGTAACCGCCTGGAACGTGGGCGAGCTGCGCCGCGCCTTGGGGGTGGCAGCATGAGCCGCTTTACCGCTTCCCCATGCACTCCCGAGCAACGCGCAGAACAAACCGGCTCCGCCTTGGCGCTGGCGCTGTTGTGTGACCTGCAAACCTGCAACACCCAAGCCGAGGCGCTGCGCACCCTTCACGGTGCCTTGCGAGCCTTGGCCGAGCTGCCGCGCCACGATGCGGCCGCCGGGGGCTTTGCGGTCGCATTGCTGCCTTTCCTTTGCATTCGTGTGGAGGCCGCAGCATGAAGAAAAACGCCCGCCCCACAAACGTGAAAGCGAGCGCACCCGGGAAGGTCGCCCGCATTCTCGCACCCCAACCCCGCAGCTTTGAAGGCACCGAGAACCCGCGATGGCTGCGCATCCTTCAGGCCCTGATGACCCGCAGCCGAACCCGTGAGGACATTGACCGCATCGCCGGGGCCAGCAACGGCCCGGCCGCCATCGCCGCCTTGCGTGCGCTGGGGCTGGAAGGTCACTTGCTGTGCGAGAAAACGCCCGTCATCGACCGTGACGGTCTGGAGGTGCAACGCGGGGTTTACTTCCTGACCGCCAAGGGGCGCCGAATGGTCGGGGCATGGCTGACCCGTCGGTCACGCCGTCGCATGTCATGAGCGCCGCAGCCGTGCTCAGGCTCAAGAAGCTGGCCGGCTGCAACATCATCACCTTGGCGGCAAGGCACAACCGAAGGGCCATTGCTGCCGAGCTGGGATGTGCCAGCCACATCGACGCCAGCCGCTGCCATCTGAACGTGAGGATGGAAGGCGCAGACACGCCCGAGGGGGTCGCGGCTCACGCTGAATCGCTGATGGTCGCTGCCGGAGTCGGTCGGCTGCGAAAGGACGCCGTGCGAGCCGTCGAGGCGGTCTTTTCCCTGCCGGCCGATGGTGCCGGGGTCGACATGCCGGCCTACTTTGCCGAGTGCGTCGAATGGAGCCGGCAAACCTTCGGGCCTGTGCTGTCCGCCGATGCTCACCACGACGAAGCCGCGCCGCATCTTCATGTTCTGTGCCTGCCGCTGGTCAAGGGGCGAATGGTCGGTTCTGATCTGGTCGGCGGCCCGCCACGGCTGAAAGCCTTGCAGGGTGAATTCTTCGCCAAGGTGGCGCACCGCTACGGGCTGAAGAGGGCTTCACCCAAGCTGACCGGCCGCACCAAGGCCAGCACAGCCGCCGCCGTGGTGAGTTTGTTGCGGAACAGGGGCGACCCCGTGCTGCGCTCCTGCCTGTGGCCTGCCGTGCGCGATGCCATCGACCAAGACCCGCGCCGCTTTGCCGAAACGCTAGGGTTAGTGGTGGACAGCGCCAGCACAGCCACGAAGCCGGAGCGCAGCTTCACGGCCATCATGACCAGCCGAGGCAAAGGGGCCAAGACGCACGAAGAGGAAGCACGCCGGGATGGCGCCTTGAAGCGTCAAAGCCTATAGGGTTCAAGGTCACCGCGAAAACCGAACCCTATGCTCTGTAGGGTTCGCTCTTTTCGCCGTCTTTCTGAGCGCTGCACGGCCTTGGCAGGGTTCGCAGTCGGTACGCAGAGCAGTGCGCAACGGTACGCAAGCACGCCGTCACGGCTGGCGCTGGCGAGGCATCGGGCCTGAACGGTGACCCTCGAACGAACTAACCAAGAAGGACCCAAGACCCGGGGGGGAGTGCTTCCCGGAGTCGGTTTGCATGGGTTTGCAACCGTCAGCCCATGCCCGCGAAGTCGGAACCGGCCCATGCCGAAGACCGCGAAAGGTTCATTTTCGGGATGATGGGCGGGATGATGGACGTGGAAACGACCAAAGAAAAAAGCCCAAGTAAATCAATCACTTGGGCTTCCTATTGGCGGAGAAGGAGGGATTCGAACCCTCGATACGGTATAACCGTATACCGGATTTCGAGTCCGGCGCATTCGACCACTCTGCCACCTCTCCTGCGTGTGGTCTCGCTGTTAAGCGAAGACGCGAATTATAGCCAGAAAAGTGGGGCTGCCAAGCGGTGCGGCTCAGATTTTCAGATTTCGGTGCGTCCGGCGCTTGCGGGGGCGATCGGAGCATCCTGCGGGTTGCGGACTCCGGCCACCACATGACCGGCCGGCACATGGGCCGCAGCGTGTTCGACATGACCGGTCTGGTCGTCAAAGAAGAAGTCCGGTTCGAACTCGCGCAGGAAATCCCCCTTGGGCAGCCCGCCCAGGAACATCGCCTCATCGACCTCGATATGCCAGTCCATCAGCGTGCGCACCGCACGCTCATGAGCGGGCGCGCTGCGGGCGGTGACCAGGGCGGTGCGAACGCGCATCGTCTCGGAGCTGCCGCGCTGCAACCGTTGCAGGGCTTCGAGCAGCGGCTTGAACGGACCGGCAGGCAGAGGACGGGCGCGTTGTTCGACCTCGTGGCGCTGAAAGGCGTCGAGCCCACCGCTGGCATAGACCCGCTCGGCTTCGTCGGAGAACAGCACAGCGTCACCGTCGAAGGCGATGCGGACTTCGTGCGGATGGGCTTCCGTGGCCAGCGCCGCATGCGGATAGACCCGGGCAGCGGGCACGCCGGCGGCCAGGGCTGAGCGCACATCCGCCTCGTTGGCCGACAGAAACAGATTGGCGTGCAACGGCCGCAGGTAGCGCCATGGACTCTCGCCGCGGGTGAAGACGCCGCGTTCGATCGCCAGCCCGTAGTGCTGCGCCGAGCGGAACACGCGCAGCCCCGAGACCGGATCGTTGCGCGACAGGATCACCACTTCGACCTGTGTCGGCTGATTCGGTGGATTGAAGGCCAGCAGCTTGCGCACCAGCGACAGCGCTACGCCAGGGCGGGCGGGCTCGTCGAGCCGTTCCAGTTGCAGTTGGCGGTAGGCGCGGTCGTCGCTGCACTCGAACAGCTGGTTTTCCTCTTCGAAATCGAAGAGGGCGCGCGAGGAGATGGCGACGACCAGACGGCCGTCCAGGGTGGCAGGCATGGGCCGCATCATAGTCAGCCGGGGGGCCCCGTGCGGGTAGTTTCAGGGGGCAGGGGGGCTCGATAGCATCGCCCTTTCCATCCATGAGCCCTCGTCAGCGATGCCTTATTTCATTTTCGAGCTGCACACGCTGCCGATCCGGCAGGTGCGCAAGATCAGCGAGTTCGCCACCTTCAAGGAGGCCACCCAGGCCGCCAAGGCGCTGCGGGTGTCGATGGAGCTGCCGCGCGGCACCACCATCAAGCTGATGCACGGCGA
>DALYHR010000031.1:0-13894 GCA_031970775.1 Burkholderiaceae bacterium
GCCGGCAAGGCAGGCTGATGGTGCGGGGCAAAGCGCGCGACGGTCATGTCGCGCTTGCCGCCGAAGCCGGGCACGTTCTCGACCACGAAGCCGTTGGCGCGCAGGCCGTCGCGCACCAGTCGCGCGGCGCTCCAGGTGGCAGCTGTCGCCCCGGGCCGGGCCAGCCGGGCCAGGCGGTGGAACAGCGGTGTCGACCACATCTCGGGGTTGCGCGAGGGGGCGAAGCCATCGAGATAGAAGGCATCGACCTGCGCCTGCAGCCCGGGCAGGGTCTGCAGGGCATCGCCGAAGACCAGCAGCAGGGTGACGCGCCCGCCCTCGAATTCGAGCTGATGCTGATCCGGGGTCAGCGCCGGCCAGTGTGCGATCAGCTGTGAGGTCAGTTCGGGCAGCGGTGAAGCGGCATGTACGGCAGCCAGATCGTCGCGGCGCAGCGGATGCTTTTCCAGCGAGATGAAGACCAGCCGCTCGCTGCGGCGGGCATCGCGTCGCCAGGCCGCCCAAGTGGCGAGGAAGTTGTTGCCCAGCCCGAAGCCGGTTTCCAGGATGACGTAGCGGCTGCGGCCGCTCCAGGCATGGCGGCCCGGTCCGCTCAGGCCGTTGCCAGCCAGAAATACGTGTTCCGCCTGTGCCAACGCCCCGGCCGCGGCGTGATAGACATCGCCGTAGTCCGGGGCGCAGGGAATGCCTTCGGCCGTCCAGTCGACCCGGGCCGGGCCGAATGTTGCGGGCGGGCGAGGTTCAGCGTTGGAAGATTCGGTCATGCAGGATGATGCCGGCGAGCATGGCGCCGACGAACCAGGCGGCCGAGGGCACGCCAGCGCTCAGCGCCACCAGCGCCGGACCCGGGCAGAAGCCGCCCAGACCCCAGCCGGCCCCGAACAACAGACCGCCGACAACCAGCTTTGTGTCGATGACCTTGCTGCTGGGCAGTTCGATGTGCTCGCCGCTCCAGGAGCGCTCGCGGCGCTTGGCCGCGGCGAAGGCAAAGACGCCTACACCGATGCCGCCGACCATGACCAGCGCGAGACTCGGATCCCAGGGGCCCAGCAGATCCAGAAAACCCTTGATCTTCATCGGGTCGGTCATGCCCCCCGCGATCAGACCCAGGCCGAAGATGAGGCCGCTCAAGGCAGCAAAGACGAAACGCATAGGGTTCTTTCGTGAAGGTGGCGGATCAGAGCACGTGACGCATCACGAAGACCATCACCATACCGGCGGCCATGAAGGCCATCACGTTGGCGAGCGAACGAATCGAAAAACGCGACAGGCCGCAGACGCCGTGGCCGCTGGTGCAGCCATTGCCCATTCGCACGCCCAGCCCGACCAGCAGGCCCGCCGCAATCAGGCCCAGGGGGCTGACATCGACGCGGGCGGCCGGCAGATCAGCAAAGGCGCGCCAGAGCCAGGGAGCCACCATCAGACCGGCAATGAAGGTCAGTCGAGGCAGATCGGGGTCGAGCGGACGGCCACTCAGCCAGGCCTTGAGCGGGCTGGAGACGATGCCGGCAATACCGGCGATGCGGCCATTGCCAAGAATGAACAGCGCGGAGGCCAGACCGATCATCAGGCCGCCGATCAGGGCGTTAACGGGAGTGAATTGATCCCAGGCAATCGTGATCATGAGGGGGGTTGATCCAGGACAAGGACAGAATGGGCGCCATTGGGCCACAGAATCGCGTCACGAACCTGTCGCATTCCTTATACCCCTGGCCCTATCTGGTCAAAGGGGCCATTCAGAGCGATTTCAACCTGCCCGGCGCAGACGGATGTGGGCGACGAAGCCGCTGTCCGGGGCGTTGGAGATGTCGAACTGCCCGCCCATGCGCGTCATCGTCTTGTCGACGATCGCCAGCCCAAGCCCGGCGCCACCGGCGTGGGTGCGTGCTGCGTCGCCGCGGAAGAACGGCGTGGTCAACCGGGCGATCATCGCCGGGGGCACACCGGGGCCGTGGTCGCGCACGCTGACGATCACCCAGTGGCCCGACCGCGCGTAGGTGACCGAGACATGGGCAATGCCGTCGGCGGAACGGCCGTAGCGGCGGGCGTTTTCGAACAGATTGGCAAAGACGCGGGCCAGTTCGGTCTCGTCGGCAATCACCCGGGCATCGATCGCGACCCGGGAGGTGATGCGGATGTGCTCGGTGTTGCGCACCGAGGCGATCACGCGGTCGACCAGGGGCGACAGCATCACCGGGGCGAGCTTGACCTGGGTGGGCCGCGCGTAGTCCATGAACTTGTCGATGATCGCGTCGAGCTGATCGATGTCGGCCGCCATGTTGCGGCGAGCTTCCTCGTCGGCGACGCTGATTTCGGTTTCCAGTCGCATGCGCGCCAGCGGCGTGCGCAGATCGTGTGAGATACCGGCCAGCATCACAGCTCGGTCCTCCTCGATCTTGGCCAGCTCGCGGGCCATGCGGTTGAAGCCGCGGTTGACTTCGCGGATTTCACGCGTGGCGGTGTCCTCGTCCAGACGCAGTCCGAACTCGCCTTCACGGATGCGCCCGGCCGCTTGCGACAGCTGGCGCAGCGGGTGGTTGATCAGGCCGGCGATCAGGGCCGAGCCGCCCAACGTCAGCAGCAGGGTCAGGCCGATCACCGCGAAGGTGGTCTTGCCGGTCACGGCCGATTGCACGCGGTTCGGATCGGCCTGGAGCCAGTAGTGGTCGGACTCGATCAGAAAGCCCACCCATAACCCTGTGGTGCCATTGACGCTGGAAGCGACGATGGTCTGCGGCCCGAGCCGCGTGCGCAGCTCACTACCGACAGCCCGGGTGAAGCGGTCGATCTCGAAGGGCTCCCACTTGTCCCCCGGCTCGCGCGGCTGTAGTCGCACCGCCTCTTGTTCGGCGATGTTCTTGACCAGAGAGACGCGGTTGAGCTGATCGGTGTAGCGCAGCGCCGCTCGCGACAGGTTCACCAGACTGGCGATCTGCTGGGCGGCCTGCACACCGCGCGGCTCCAGTTCCAGATAGCGCAGGGTGTAGACCCAGCCCAGGATGCCGCTGCCCAGCATCAGCGACAGCAGCAGGAAGGTGCGCCAGAACAGGCTCATCGGAAAGCGTCGCCGCAGGAACATGAACAGTGCCTGGGGCAGCGCGAAGGATGATGCCTGCATGGGATTGAGCGTCGGAGAAGGTGGGAGGGACATCATGGGGAGGCTCCCCCGGCTTTAGGCTGTACCGTCCGGCACGAAGACGTAGCCCACACCCCAGACAGTCTGGATGTAGCGCGGCTGAGTCGGATCGGGTTCGATCATCTTGCGCAAGCGCGAGACCTGAACGTCGAGGCTGCGATCAAACGGTTCGAACTCGCGGCCACGGGCCAGTTGCGCCAGCTTGTCGCGGCTGAGCGGCTGACGCGGGTGGCGCACCAGCGCCTTGAGCATCGAGAACTCGCCGGTGGTCAGCGAGATCACCTCGCCGTTCTTGGTCAGACGGCGCAGGGCCAGGTCGAACTCGAAAGGGCCGAAGGTGACGGTCTGGGCTTCACGCGAAGGTGCGCCTGGGGCTTCCTGGGCCGGGCGGCGGCGCAGCACGGCGTGGATGCGGGCGAGCAGTTCGCGCGGGTTGAAGGGCTTGGGCAGATAGTCGTCCGCCCCGACTTCGAGACCGACGATGCGGTCGACGTCCTCGACCTTGGCGGTCAGCATGATGATCGGGGTCGAGTCATTGGCGGCACGCAGGCGGCGGCAGATCGACAGGCCATCCTCGCCCGGCAGCATCAGATCGAGCACGATCAGGTCGATGGTCTCGCGGGTGATGATGCGGTTGAGGGCCTTGGCGTCCTCGGCCAGGAGGATTTCGAAGCCCTCCTGGGTCAGGTAGCGGCGCAGCAGATCGCGGATGCGGGCATCGTCATCGACGACGACGATGCGGTCAGTGCGCTGGGGGTTGCCGTTCGACATGAGAGGCTCCGGAAAAATGTAACAGGGCGGATTGTGCGAGCCGGATGCCGCATTTTTTGGCATCCTGACCGCCTGTTACATTTCTTGCCGGCCCGGATTTCGTTCTCCTGCCGAACTTGTAACACGCCAGCGGACGATTACTGCGCTGTCCAGCCGCCGTCGACCTGCCAGGCCACGCCGCGCACGTTGGCGCCGGCCGGCGAACACAGGAACACCGCCAGATCGCCGAGCTGCTCCGGCGTGGTGAATTGCAGCGAAGGCTGCTTTTCGCCGAGCAGTCGACGGGTGGCTTCGAGGTTGTCGACCCCATCCTTGGCGGCGCGGGCATCGACCTGCTTTTGCACCAGCGGGGTCAGCACCCAGCCCGGGCAGATCGCGTTGCAGGTCACGCCGGTGGTGGCGTTTTCCAGCGCTGTCACCTTGGTCAGGCCGATCACACCGTGCTTGGCGGCGACGTAGGCCGACTTTTGAGCCGAAGCCACCAGACCGTGCACCGAGGCGATGTTGACGATGCGGCCCCAGTTCTTGGCCTTCATGCCGGGCAGGGCCAGGCGGGTGGTGTGGAAGGTGGAGCTGAGGTTGATGGCGATGATCGAATCCCAGCGCTCGACCGGGAAGTCCTCGACGGACGCCACGTGCTGAATGCCAGCGTTGTTGACCAGGATGTCAACGCCGCCGAATTCGGAGTCAGCGTAGGCCATCATCGCCTCGATCTCGGCCGCCTTGCTCATGTCGGCGCCGTGATAGCCAACCTTGATGCCGCGGCCTGCGGCCAGCACTTCGGCCTTGGGGCCTTCGACATCGCCGAAGCCGTTGAGGATCACGTTGGCCCCCTGACGGGCCAGGCACAGGGCCACACCGAGTCCGATGCCGCTGGTCGAACCGGTCACGAGGGCTGTCTTGCCTTGAAGCATGCTCAAATCCTTTGCTGAATGGACGTCCCGCCAGGGGACAGACGGGCGGCGATTATCTCGCCTGGGCTTGCACGGAACTTCCGTGGGCCGCAGGGCCGGCCCGGCTTGCCCTTATGCTGCCGCCCCTGATCCACCCTCACTGACCCATCGACCCGGAGCGCACACCATGAAGCCCCTGATGCCTGCCCTGCGCCACGTCCAATGTCTCGGCTCCAACGGCTTGCATCGCATGGCCTATTGGGAGTGGGGCGAAGCCGAGAACCCGCGTGTCGTGGTCTGTGTCCACGGCCTGTCGCGTCAGGGTCGAGACTTCGACGAACTGGCCCGGGCGCTGGCTGCCGATTTCCGGGTGATCTGCCCGGATGTGGTCGGCCGTGGTCAATCCGACTGGCTGCGCGATCCGCGCGGCTACCAGATTCCTGCCTACGTGGCCGACATGGTCACGCTGCTGGCCCGGCTCGATGAGGCCGAGGTCTCCTGGGTCGGTACCTCGATGGGTGGGCTGATCGGCATGGCGCTGGCCAGCCTGCCCGGCTCGCCGATTGCCCGGCTGGTGCTCAACGATATCGGCCCGACCCTGGAGCCTGCGGCGCTGCAGCGCATCGGCACCTATCTGGGCGACCCGACCGTCTGGCCGAGCACTGAACTGGCCGCACAGGCGCTATGGCAGGTGTCGAGCTCCTTCGGACCGCATACCGAAGCCCAATGGCTCGAACTGTGCCGGCATCAACTCAAGCCGGTTGAGGGCGGAGGCTGGCGGCTGCACTACGACCCGGCGATCGCCCTGCCGTTCCAGTCGATGACCGAGGAGACCGCCCGGGCCGGCAGTGCGGCGCTGTGGCACTCCTATGACGCGATCCGCTGCCCGACGTTGCTGATCCGGGGCGGGCAGTCTGATCTGCTGTCGCGTGACACGGCCGAAGCGATGCGCCATCGCGGCCCGCAGGCCCGACTCGTGGAGTTCGCCGGGGTCGGACATGCCCCCACCCTGGTGCAGACCGAGCAGATTCGCGTGGTGACCGACTTCCTGCGCCGAGCCGTGCCCGAAGCCGTGGTGGGCGCCAACGTCTGACAGGAGCCGATGCGCCGATGAGAACCTCCCTGCTCGATGCCCCCCCCGGCGGGATGGGCGCCGGCGTGGCTCGTGCCCCGATCGTGGCCCTGGCGGGTCAGGCCGAAGAGGCCGAGGCCGCAGGCAGCAACCCGACTGAAGTCTCCCCGCTGCTGCGGGCCAGGGCCTTTGCCGAGCCGCTGCTGGCCGGTCGCGAATTCGATACCGGCGAGCCGGCGATGGGGCACGCTGATGGCGTGGCAACCATCCTCGGCGGCATCGGGGCCGCGCCGTCGATGCAGGCAGCGGTCTACCTGGTCTACGCCAGTGACTTTCTGGCTCATCCCGAAGAGGTGATCACGCAGGCCTTTGGCCCGTCGGAGGGTCGGCTGGTCAGTTACACGCGTCGGCTGGTGCAGGCGCAGCGCAATGCGCGCAGTGCCATGGCCGCGGGCGAGGAGAGTGCCGCGGGCCGTGCCGGGCAGTCCGATCAGCTCGAGTTGGTTCGCAAGATGCTGTTGGCGTTCTCGCGGGATCTGCGTGTGGTGCTGCTGAGGCTGGCCTCGCGGCTGCAGACGCTGCGCTTCTACGCCGAGACCAAGCGCCCCTGCCCGCCGATGCTGGCCCGCGAAGCGCAGCAAATCTTTGCGCCGCTGGCCAATCGGCTGGGCATCTGGCAGATCAAGTGGGAGATGGAGGATCTGGCCTTCCGCTTCCTGGAGCCCGAACAGTACAAGCGCATCGCCCGGCTGCTCGACGAGAAGCGCATCGAGCGCGAGGCGGCGGTGGATTCGGCCCGCCGGCAACTGCTGGCGCTGGTACGGGCGGGCGGCCTGGAGGCCGAGGTGCAGGGGCGGCCCAAACACATCTACAGCATCTGGAAAAAGATGCGCGGCAAAGGGCTCGACTTCAGCCGGGTGTTTGACGTCAGCGCGCTTCGTGTCATCGTCCAGGACATCGATGCCTGCTATGCAGTGCTCAGCCGGGTTCACGAGCTGTGGTCGCCGCTGCCAGACGAGTTCGACGACTACATCGCTCGCCCCAAGGCCAACGGCTATCAGTCCCTTCACACCGTAGTGATGGCTGCCGGGCTGCTGGGCTCCGACGGGCCGCGTCCGCTGGAGATCCAGATCCGCACCCGCGAGATGCACGAGCATGCCGAAAGCGGCGTGGCGGCGCATTGGGCCTACAAGGAAGCCGGCACCAAGGGCTACGCCGGGGTCAGTGCCTCGGGGGATTTTGAGGATCAAGTGGCGCAGGCGCGCCGAGCCGTGCTGCATCAGCTGCTGGCCTGGGAGCGCGACGCCGCGCAGGCAGCGGCCCATCAGGCACCGGCTCAGGGCGGCTGGTTCGAGGATCGGGTCTATGTTTTCACGCCGCAAGGCACCATCGTCGAACTGACGGCGGGCTCAACGCCGATCGACTTTGCCTACGCCGTCCACACCGATCTGGGGCACCGCTGTCGCGGCGCCAAGGTCGACGGCAACATGGTGCCGCTGCTGACCGAACTGCATTCGGGGCAGACCGTTGAAATCCTGGCGATCAAGGAGGGCGGACCGTCGCTGGACTGGCTCAACCCGCAGCTGGGCTATCTGCGCAGTGCGCGTGGCAAGGCCAAGGTGCGCGCCTGGTTCAATGCCCGGGCGCAGGCCGAGACGGTGGCGCGTGGGCGCGAAGCGGTCGACAAGTTGCTGGCACGTGAGGGCCGCACCGCGATCAAGCTGGACGATCTGGCACAGCAACTCGGCTTTGACAGCGCTGAAGCACTGTTTGAAGTGGTGGGCAAGGACGAGTACTCGCTGCGCAACATCGAACTGCTGCTGCGTCCCGCACCGGTGGCCGAACCGGACGAGGCCCCGCTGATTCGTCGACCGCGGCGTGGCGATGGCGCCAGCGGTGGCGTGTTGGTGGTCGGGGTGCAGTCGTTGATGACGCAGCTGGCTCGCTGTTGTCGCCCAGCACCGCCGGACGACATCCTGGGCTACGTCACCCGGGGCAAGGGCGTGGCGGTGCACCGGGCCGACTGCGCCAATTTCCGGCAGATGGCGACTCAGGCCCCGGAGCGGGTGTTGGCCGTAGCCTGGGAGCCCACTGAGCCCGGGCGCTCGGGCTCGGACAAGGGTCCGGTCTACCCGGTCGACATCTCCATCCTCGCGCTGGACCGGCAGGGACTGCTGCGCGACATCTCGGAAGTGTTCGCCCGCGAGAAGATGAACGTCACCGGCGTTCACACTCAGAGCGCGCGCGGACAGGCCTGGATGACCTTCACCATCGAGGTGGCCGATTCGGCCCGGCTCAGCGCCGTGCTGCGCCAGGTCGGCGAAGTCAACGGGGTTCAGAGCGCCCGGCGCAAGTAGACCGCGCCGGGGCGGTGTGACTCAGTGCAGCGTGGTGCCTGGGGGGGCCAGGGTCAACACGCTGCTGTCATCCACGCCGCGACGCTCGATTTCTTCTGCGGTGGCCTCGCGCACAGCCTTGACTTCCAGAGCGAGCACCAGAGCGAGTCCGGCCAGCGGGTGATTGCCGTCGAGCACGACGTGAGTCTCGTAGACCTCGGTGACGGTGTAGATCGCCTCGGTGGGCATGTCCGGCGTGACGCAGCCTTCGGGCAGACCCTCGAACTGCATGCCGGGCTCGATCTGTTCGGGGAAATGGTGACGTTCCTCGAAGCAGACCAGATCGGCGTCATAGTCACCGAAAGCCTGCTCAGGCTCGAGGTGCAGGGTGGCCGTGAAGCCGGCCCCCTGGCCGATCAGGGTTTCCTCGACTTTGGCGAGCAGGTCATCGCCACCGACGAAGAAGTCCATCGGTTCGGTCAGTTCGTCGATCAATTGCCCTTGGGCGTCTTCGAGTCGCCAGACCAGCGTGACGACACAGGGAGATTGGATTTGCATGGGGGCGATCATCGCATGAGGTCGGGCCGAAACTGCCGGCACAATGCGCAGCCATGCCGACCTCGACCCGCTCCCCTTCTGCCCGCGCCGCCGTTGCGGCTGCCGTTCCGACCGATCCGATTCCCGGGGTTCCGGCCCTGGACGAGCCCTCGACCCTGCTCGGCGGGCTGAGTCCGGCGGCCTTCATGAAATCCCACTGGCACCGCAAGCTGCTGCTGGTGCGTCAGGCCCTGCCAGGCATTCAGCCGCCGGTCAGCCGAGCCGAGTTGTTCAAGCTGGCCGAATCGGACGAGGTTGAATCGCGGCTGGTGCGCCGTTCCGGTCCACAGGCCGATGCCGACTGGACCCTGCGCCGCGGCCCGATCCCGCGACGCAGCCTGCCCAAGCTCGACGCGGGCGGCTGGACCGTACTGGTGCAGGGTTTGAACCTGCATGTGCCCGCAGCGGCCGAGTTGCTGCATCGCTTCCGCTTCGTGCCGCAGGCTCGTCTGGACGATCTGATGATCTCCTGGGCCGCCGAAGGCGGTGGAGTCGGCCCGCATTTCGATTCCTACGACGTGTTCCTGATCCAGGTCCACGGCAAGCGACGCTGGCGCATCGGGCGCATGAAGGATGCCGAGTTGCGCCCCGATCTGCCGGTCAAGATCATCGCCAACTTCCGCTACGAGGAGGAGTGGGTGCTCGAGCCCGGCGACATGCTGTACCTGCCGCCGGGTTGGGCGCATGACGGGGACGCCGTCGAGGGCGAATGCATGACTTGCTCGGTCGGGTTTCGCTCGCCGTTCCGCAGCGAACTGGCGCGCGAGGCGCTGCTGCGTCTGGCTGACCGCATTGACGATGAAACCGAAGACCCAGGGCAAGGCAAGGATGCGATCTATCGCGATCCGGCTCAGCGCGTGACTGCCGAGCCCGGGCGTCTGCCGCAGGCGATGGTCGACTTCGCTGCTGACGGAGTGCGCCGCTGGCTGGAGCAACCCGGCGCGCTGGCCTGCGCACTGGGCGAGTACATGAGCGAGCCCAAGGCAATCGTTAGTTTCGATCCGGGCGAGGCGTTGCCTTCTGGTCGTGGCGTGCGTCTACATGATCGCAGCTGCATGCTCTACGACGACCTGCACGTCTATATCAACGGTGAATCCTGGCGCGCTGCGGGCCGGGATGCCCAGACACTGCGTCGCTTGGCCGATGCGCGTGAACTGAGCGCTGCCGAGGTGCGTGGTGCCAGCAAGGCGTTGCGCGAGCAGCTCTCTTGCTGGACCGAAGACGGCTGGTTGTTGCCTGCCTGAAAACCATCGCTTTCAGGCTGAAGGTTGGTGTGCACTATGCCCCCTGGATCAGGGAGTTTGTCGCATCGCCGCAAACGCTGTGTATAATCGAGGGCTAGGCTTGGAAGTGCTCGAGCCTTCCGCGTCTTTCGCTGGGGCTGATCGGCGAGTCGTTTTCCTTGGAAAACGTCAGATTGCGCCGCGTACGTAGCGTACGCCGTATGCGTCGTAGAGGCCCTTCAATTACCGGTAATTGTCCGACTTCTCTCTGACTTGAGGATAACCATGAAAAACTCGCTCCTGATCGCTTCCCTGATCGCTCTGGCCGCTCTGGCTGCTTGCGGCAAGAAGGCCGAGCCGGCTCCGGCTCCGGTTGCTGCTCCGGCCGCTTCGGCTCCGGCTTCCGCTGACGCTGCTGCTTCGGGCGCTTCGGCTGCCGCTGCTCCGGCTGCTTCGGCTGCTGCCTCGGGCGCTTCGAAGTAATTCGGACGATCTCAGCAAAAAGGCCGCCTTCGGGCGGCCTTTTTGTTTTCAGGCGGTTGCATTCAGCGCCGCCTGCGCGGCGGCAAGCCGCGCGATCGGCACGCGATAAGGGCTGCAACTGACGTAATCCAGCCCGGCGCGGTGGAAGAAGGCGATCGAGGCCGGATCGCCGCCGTGTTCGCCGCAGACGCCCAGTTCGATGCCGGGCCGCACCGCGCGGCCCTTCTGCGCCGCCAGCTCGACCAGCTGACCGACGCCCTTCTGGTCGATCGATCGGAAGGGGTCGTGTTCGTAGATGCCCTGCTTCAGGTAGGCGGGCAGGAAGCTGCCGGCGTCATCGCGCGAGAAGCCCAGCGTCATCTGCGTCAGGTCGTTGGTGCCGAAGGAGAAGAACTCGGCCTGCTGGCCGATCGAGTCGGCCACCAGCGCGGCGCGCGGTGTCTCGATCATCGTGCCGACGAGGTAGTGAACCCGATTGCCGCGCTCGGCAAAGACGGCTTCGGCGGTGCGACGCACGATCTGCGCTTGCAGAGTGAATTCCTTGAGCGTGCCGACCAGCGGAATCATCACTTCGGGCCGGGGCGTGCCGCCATCGGCCAACACGTTCAGGGCCGCCTCGAACACGGCACGCGCCTGCATCTCGGTGATTTCCGGGTAGCTGATGCCGAGTCGGCAGCCGCGGTGGCCGAGCATCGGGTTGAACTCGGCCAGTTCCTCGACGCGGCGCTTGATTTTCGCCACCGGCACGCGCATCTGCTGCGCCATGATCTGCTGGCCTGCCTCGTCGTGCGGCACGAACTCGTGCAACGGCGGATCGAGCAGGCGGATCGTCACCGGCAGGCCGTCCATCGCGCGCAGCAGGCCCTCGAAGTCCTCGCGCTGCATCGGCAGCAGCTTGGCCAGCGCCTTGCGCCGGCCGGCTTCGTCATCGGCCAGGATCATCTCGCGCATCGCGTGGATGCGTTCGCCCTGGAAGAACATGTGTTCGGTGCGGCACAGGCCGATGCCGGTGGCGCCGAGCCGGCGCGCGACTGCCGCGTCCGCCGGGGTGTCGGCGTTGGCGCGCACCTCCAGGCGCTTGTGCTGGTCGGCCAGCGCCATCAGACGGCCGAAGTCGCCGCTCGGCTCGGCGTCGCGGGTCGGGATGCGGCCGTCAAAGACCTCGCCGGTCGAGCCGTTGAGCGAGATCCAGTCGCCCTGATGCCAGGTGGTGGCGCCGATCGTCATCGTGCGCGCCTTCAGATCGACGTGGACCGCGCCGGCGCCGCTGACGCAGCACTTGCCCATGCCGCGTGCCACCACGGCGGCGTGGCTGGTCATGCCGCCGCGCGCGGTCAGGATGCCCTGCGCCACGCTCATGCCGCGCAGATCCTCGGGCGAAGTTTCCTGGCGCACCAGGATCACGGCCTTGCCGTCGCCCTTTTCACCCTTGACCCAGGCTTCGGCCTCGTCGGCGTGGAAGACGATCTGGCCGGTCGCCGCGCCCGGCGAGGCCGGCAGGCCGCGCGCGATCGCCGCCGCGCCTTTGAGCGCCGCCGCGTCGAAGACCGGGTGCAGCAGCTCGTTGAGGCGCTCGGGCGTGACGCGCAGCAGCGCCGTCTTCGCGTCGATCATGCCCTGGTCGAGCATCTCCATCGCGACGCGCACCATCGCCGCGCCGGTGCGCTTGGCGCTGCGGGTCTGCAGCATCCAGAGCCGGCCGTCCTGGATCGTGAATTCCAGATCCTGCATGTCGCTGAAGTGGTCCTCCAGCCGCGTTTCGGCGTCGAGCAGCTGGCGGTACAGCGCCGGCATCAGTTCTTCGAGCGAGGGGTAGCGGCTGGCGCGCTCGGCCTCGCTGATCTGTGTGAGCTCGGCCCAGCGGCGCGAGCCGGTCAGCGTGATCTGCTGCGGCGTGCGGATGCCGGCCACCACGTCCTCGCCCTGGGCGTTGACGAGGAACTCGCCGTTGAACAGATCCTCGCCGGTGGCGGCGTCGCGCGTGAAGGCCACGCCGGTGGCGCTGTGCTCACCCAGGTTGCCGAACACCATCGCTTGCACGTTGACGGCGGTGCCCCAGGACTCCGGGATGTCGTTGAGTTCGCGGTAGACCTTGGCGCGCTCGTTGTTCCAGCTCTCGAACACCGCGACCACCGCGCCCCAGAGCTGCGCCCAAGGCTCGGTCGGGAAGTCGCGGCCGAGGCGGGCGTGGATCAGCGACTTGAAGCGCCGCACCAGCTCCTGCAGGTCGGCGGCGTCGAGTTCGGTGTCGAGCAACACGCCGCGCTGGCTCTTGAGCGCGTCGATCACGACTTCGAAGGGATCGTGTTCTTCCTTCGACGAGGGTTTGAGGCCCATGACGACGTCGCCGTACATCTGGATGAAGCGGCGGTACGAGTCCCAGGCGAAGCGCTCGTTGCCGGCCTTGCGCGCCAGGCCGAGCACCGATTCGTCGTTGAGGCCGAGGTTGAGGATCGTGTCCATCATGCCCGGCATCGAGGCGCGCGCGCCCGAGCGCACCGAGACCAGCAGCGGATCCTCGGCGTCGCCGAAGCTTTTGCCCATCTCGCGCTCGATCGCCGCGATGCCGTCCTGCACTTCGTTGCGGATCAGCGCCAGCACGGCATCGCGGCCGTCACGGCTGTAGATCGTGCTGGCCTCGGTGCTGATCGTGAAGCCGGGCGGCACCGGAATGCCGAGCCGGCACATCTCGGCTAGATTGGCGCCCTTGCCGCCGAGCAGATTTTTCATGGAGGCCTCACCGTCGGTCCGCTGGCGACCAAAGCGGTAGACCTGGGGGCGGGACTCTGAAGCGGCGGGACTCATGGCTGAAAACCTCCGTGGATCAGCGTCGGGTCAGCACCATCTGGCTGCCTTCGCGCTGCAGATTAAAGCGCGACAGAAACGAGTTGCCCAGCAGCACCACTGGCAGCGGCTGCTCCAGCACCATGGCGTCGATCTGGTGGACTTCGACATCGCGGATGCGTACCGAAGCCAGACTGACCCGCCAGCCCGGAGCAGCTCCGTTGGCGGTCTGCGTCAGGGCGCGTGGGCCACTTTGATAGTCAAGCCCGATGCGGTCAGCCAGATCGCGTGACAGCGTCACCAGCGTGGCGCCGGTGTCGACCAAAAAGGGAACGGTTTTGCCGTTGATGCTGCCGGGTGTTTCGAAGTGGCCGCCCGAGCTGGCGCTCAGCACGATCTTGGTGCCGGCAGTCGGACTCTGGCCTGCCCCGACCCGAGCGGGCTCTCCCATGTCAAGGGTCAGGATCTGTCCGCCCTGTTGGACCCGGGCCTGCCGGTCGCGCAGTTCGATCAGCCGCACGCCACGGGCCGACTGGCCTGGCGTGAGCAGCTGGGGCTGGCCGTCGATCACCAGCAGCGCCTTGTCACCCATTCGACCG
>DALYHR010000032.1:0-13649 GCA_031970775.1 Burkholderiaceae bacterium
CCCTGCGCAGCAACATCGAACTGCGCGGCGGTGAAAGCGACGAGCGCTTCATCGAGGTGGTCAAGACCCTCGGCCTCGACCGGGTAGCCGCTGAGAACCCCAAGAACCTCGACCTGGAAATCGCCGAAGGGGGTCAAGGCCTCTCGGGCGGCCAGCGTCAGATGGTCGGCATCGCCCGACTGATGATGGTGCGTCCGCAGCTCTGGCTGCTCGACGAACCCTCCTCCGCGCTCGACGCCGATGCCGAAAACCGCCTGATGGCCGCTCTGCGGTCCGTGCTGCGGCCGACCGACATCCTGATCATCGCCTCACACCGCCCGCAACTGCTGGCCCTGGCCACCCGGGTGATGGTGGTACAACGCGGCACCATCGTCGCCGATGGCACGCCGCAGGACGTGCTCAGCCCGCGTCCAGCTCCAGTGGCCGGACAACCTGGCATGGTGGTTCAGGCTCAACCTGGTGCGCCGATGCAGGTCGTCACCATGCCGCAACCACAGCCGGGGGCACCCGTCCCGGCGGCCGCACAGCCCGTGATGCTGCGTCCTGCCCAGCCCGTCGCCGCCGCGCCGGTTCAGCTTCATCCCGTCCAGAACAGTGCCCCCCCCCATGCAGCAGTCCCCAGCGTCGCCGTCGCCCCGAAGGAATGAGTTCATGGTCACCACTTACTCCGTAGACACGCTGGACGATCAGACCCCCAACCCCCGTCGTCGTCGCCCCGAGGGTCGAAACGCGATCTCCCTGGTGCTGTGGCTGCTGATCGCACTGGTCATTGCGGCCTTTGCCTGGGCCATGCTGGCCCGGGTCGATCAAGTCACCCGTGCCACCGGCTCGGTGATCGCCAGCAGCCGCGTGCAGGTGATTCAAGCCGTCGACGGGGGTGCTCTGGCCGACATCAGGGTCAAGGAAGGTGACCGGGTCGAACGCGGTCAGATCCTGGCGCAGCTGGAACAGGCACGGTCGGCCGCCTCGGTGGCCGAAGTCGATGCCAAGCTCGCCGCCCTGAAGGCTCAGGCCATTCGCCTGCGGGCTGAAGTAACCGATGCCGGCGAGCCGGTATTTCCGCCTGAACTGGCCGCCTTCCCGGATGTCCTGACCACCCAGCGTGCCCTGTGGCGCCAGAAACGCGGCAACCTTCAGGAAGAGCTACGCACCCTCAAGGTCGCGGTCGATCTGGCCACCGAGGACGCCAACCTGGTCGACAAGCTGGCCGCTTCGGGTGACGTCAGCCGCTCCGAACAGATCCGCGCCAAGCGGGCCCTGAACGAGGCGCAGGCTCAGATGGTCAACCGCCGCAACAAGTACTTCCAGGATGCACGCACCGAACTGGCCAAGATCGAGGATGACCTCGGTCAGGTCGAGCAGGTGCGTACCCAGCGCGCGCAGCAGCTGATCGACACCGTCATCAAGGCCCCGGTGGCCGGCATCATCAAGAACGTTCGCATCACCACCCAAGGCGGTGTTCTGCGCGCCGGCGAGGAGCTGCTACAGATCGTGCCGATCGACGATCAGCTGGTGGTGGAGGCCAAGGTCAAGCCCTCCGAGATCGCCCAGATCAAGCCGGGGCTAGCCGCCAACGTGCGCTTTGATCCCTTTGACTACACGGTCTACGGGTCGGTGGTGGGCAAGGTGATCTACGTCAGTGCCGACACGCTCAAGGAAGACACCCGTGCGGGCGAACAGACCTATTACCGGGTGCACGTTGCCACGTCCGCAGCCCCGGTACGCACGCAGACCGGCCATGTGCTCGATGTGCTGCCGGGCATGACAGCGCAGGTCGATATCCGCACCGGCGATCGCAGCATGATGGACTACCTGCTCAAGCCGCTACGCAGAACCATGAACGAGTCTCTGGGCGAACGATGACTCTGTCGAATCGCACTGAGCTGTCAGGGACTCGGACGACCTTGGCCACCCTGACGCTGGTCGATCGGCAGGATGACCAGCGCCGCAATCTGGCGCGCTTCTTCCAGTCGGCTGGCTACACCGTGCGAGAGCTGCACGCCATGCCGATCAGCATGATGCAGGAAGGGGGCCTGGTCGAGACCACCGATGTGATGCTGATCGCTCTGGAGCAGCCCCTGCAGCCCGAGCTGGATCTGCTGCGGGTCCTGAAGTCCCAGACCACAATCGGCTGCATTGCCCTGACCACCCGGCCCGGCATGCAGGACCGCGTCGCGGCCCTGGAAGCGGGGGCCGACATGGCTTATGTCAAGGCTGCGGACCGCCAGGAACTGCTCGCGGCCGTCAAGGCATTGATCAGACGATTGCCTAGCGCGCCCTCGCTCATCGCACCGCCGCAGGGTCTGCGGCATGCCTTCGGTGCAGACGCAACGGGGGCGGTCCATGATCTGCGCCAACCGGTTGCTTCGCCATCCCAGATGCCCTGCTGGACCCTGACTTTTGCCAGTTGCAGTCTCACACCGCCGGGGGGCTCAACCGATACGAATCTGACCTCGGTCGAGTTCGATTTGCTCAGTGTTCTGATGGCCAGCCCACTGCGGACTATCAGCAAGCAGGAGCTTCTGACAGTGATCGGCACCGGCGATGGCAGCGGGCTGCGCGCTTCCCACCTCGGCAATGCAACCCGTCCCCTCGGCCGGGGCCGGCATATGACGGGAAATTTTCATCGAATCGAATCGGCCTTGTCGCGATTGCGCAAGAAAGTGCAAAGCACACAGGGCCTGCCCCTGCCGATTCGGGCCGTCTTCGGTGAAGGCCTGGCCTTCATGGCCCAGGCCCGGCTCGAATAAGGCTCAGCCGCGTCCGTAGCTGTCGTCGAGGCGCACGATATCGTCCTCACCCAGGTATGCCCCTGACTGCACCTCGATGATCTCCAGCGGCACCCGCCCCGGATTGGCGAGTCGGTGTACTTCGCCGAGTGGGATGTAGGTGCTCTGGTTTTCGGTCAGCAGAATGCGCCGGTCGCCGCAGGTCACCTCAGCGGTTCCGGACACAACGATCCAGTGCTCGGCTCGGTGGTGGTGCATCTGCAGGCTCAAGGAAGCCCCGGGCTTGACCAGGATCCGCTTGACCTGAAAGCGCGGCCCTGAATCAATGCTGTCGTACCAGCCCCACGGCCGGTGAACCTTGCGATGCAGGGTCTGCTCTCCCCGCTGCTGCGCCCCAAGCCGGGCCACGATCTTCTTGACATCCTGGCTGCGGCTGCGATCGGTCACCAGCACGGCATCCGGGGTCTCGACCACCACGACATCCTCCAGACCGATCACGCTGACCAGTCGGCTGGTGGCCTGAACCAGCGTGTTGCGGCTGTCCTCGACCAAGACGTCGCCGTAGGCTGCATTGCCCTGCGCATCCCGACCGGACACCATCCAGACGGCATCCCAGGCCCCCAGGTCGTTCCATCCCGCATCCAGCGCCACCATGCGCAGATCAATGCCCTGCTCGGGGCAATGCTCCATCACGGCGTAGTCGACCGACTCGGAAGGAACGCGGGCAAAGGCTTCACGGTCCGGGCGCACAAAGGAGCCATCGCTCTGGCGCAGCGCCCAGGCCTGCGTGCAGGCCGTGAGGATGTCCGGTCGGAACTGCTCCAGGGCAGCAAGCCAGCGCGACGCCCTCAGCACGAACATACCGCTGTTCCAGTGATAGCCGCCTGCAGCCAGGTAACCTTCAGCGGTCGCACGATCCGGCTTCTCGACAAACTGTCGGACCTGGGCCGCACCAGTGGCAGCGTCAAGCGCATCGGACCGGATGTAGCCGTAGCCCGTTTCCGGACGATCCGGTGTGATGCCCAGGATGACCAAAGCCCCCGAAGCAGCTACAGCCACAGCACGCTGCAGGGCCGTCGTAAACGCTTGCGAATCCAGCACCGTCTGATCCGCCGGCGTGACCACCATCACAGGGTCATCTCCGCCCGCACGAGCCTGCAGCGCGGCCAGCGTCATGGCCGCTGCGGTGTTGCGGCCGATGGGCTCGAGCAGGACCGCCCCTGGGTCAACACGGATGTCCCGCAATTGATCCAGCACCAGGAAGCGATGCTCTTCATTGCCGACCACTAGCGGGGCGGCCAAAGTCATCCCCGGTGCACTGTTCAAGGCCCCCAGCCGGGTGACAGCCTGCTGGAAGAGACTGTCGTTGCTATCCCCAAGCACCAGAAACTGCTTGGGGAAACCAGCGCGGGACAGGGGCCATAGCCGGGTGCCACTGCCACCAGCCATCACCACCGGCAGCACAGTCAACGGGGTGGAAGAAGTCTCGATCATCATGAGTCAATTGTGCCTGCTGGTCGTAGGGTTCATCCAAAACTCAGCCTCAGGCGCTCCAATGGCAATCCCAAGTCATCAAGTGGGAATATTTCCCATCGACTACCCTTGTTGCCAGCAAAAGCCGTCCGACACCCCAGACGCCCCCTTAATCCAAGGCTAAGGGCGTAACAATTCATCTCGCCGATTGCTAGAATCCGGCGCACTGTCTGTAAACCACAACGCGAATCAACGCGTGCCGAGCCCGAATCGATCGAATTCATGTGGAGTTTCCTTGTCTCGCTGTGCGTGTCGTTCGCGCTGACCGGGCTGATCATCGGATCGGCACGCTGGCACGCCCGCTTTTCGACGGACTTCGACCACACACAGCCCCAGAAGTTCCACTCGGTTGACGTGGCACGCATCGGTGGAGCCGGGGTCATGGCCGGCCTGTTGGCAGGGCTGTTGCTCGCCACCCCGCTGGTCGACCCTGAGGACTCGCTCGACCTGACTCAACTGGCCTGCTGCACGATGGTGGCCTTCCTGGCGGGCTTCATCGAGGATCTGACCAAGAAAGTCAGCCCGAAAATGCGCCTGATGAGCACTGTGCTGGCCGCATCGGCCGCGCTATGGCTGGTCGACGGCGTGATCTGTCGCTCCGACATCCCCGTCCTCGATACGTTGCTGTGCTGGGGCAATCTGCCCATCGGTCCGGTGTCGATTGCGTTGACCCTGTTCGCCGTGGCGGGCGGCACCAATTCCGTCAACCTGATCGACGGTTTCAATGGACTGGCCTCGATGTGCGTGACCCTGATGCTGGCCGCCCTGGCCCTGATCGCATTTCATGTCGGGGATGTCCTGGTGCTGCAGGGGGCTCTTCTGGGTCTGGGAGCCGTGCTCGGCTTCTTTGTCTGGAATTACCCGAAGGGCCTGATCTTTCTGGGTGATGGCGGCGCCTATTTGCTGGGCTTCTGGGTCGCAGAACTCGGCATCCTGCTGGTGCATCGCAACGCTCAGGTCTCGCCGCTGTTCCCAATCCTGATCTTCGCTTACCCGCTGGTCGAGACACTGTTCACCATCTACCGCCGGCGCATCGTGCGGGGTCAGTCGATTACCCGCGCAGACGCCAGTCATCTGCATAGCCTGATCTACCGACGCCTGACACGGCATGCTCATGGCTCACAACGCGATGCAACCGTGTTGCTGCGCCGCAATTCGATGACTGCTCCCTATCTTTGGGTGCTCAGTTTGACCTCGATTCTGCCGGCCCTGTTGTTCTGGGACAACAGCGCCATCCTGGGTTGGCTAAGCCTGGGCTTCGCCGGGCTGTACATCTGGCTGTACCGGGCCATCATCCGATTCCACACGCCGCACTTCCTGCTGCGAGCTTCTCACGGGCCGTCGCATGAGGCCCCGACCCTGTCGGCCCGCAGCCTGCCACGCTGAGTCAGGCGGATCCGGGATAATCCCGATCCTATGACCGAATCAGTTCAGGCCGACCAGGCCTCCGCTTCCGCCGCCACCGCACCGGAAGCCGCTCCCCGCTTTGACACCCTGCCCCTGGACGCCAAGCTGCTGCGGGCCATTTCAGACGCCGGCTACGCAACGATGACGCCGATCCAGGCCCAAGGCATCCCGGTGGTGCTTAGCGGCCGCGACGTGATGGGCGCAGCCCAGACCGGCACGGGCAAGACCGCCGCCTTCTCGCTACCCCTGCTGCAGAAGATGCTGCGCCACGAAAACAGCAGCGCTTCGCCTGCCCGCCATCCGGTGCGTGCGCTGGTGCTGGCACCGACCCGGGAGCTGGCCGATCAGGTCGCCAACAACGTGCGTAACTACGCCCGCCATAGTCAGTTGCGCGTGGCCTGCGTCTTCGGTGGCATGGACATGTCGCCGCAAACCGCCGAACTCAAGCGGGGGGTCGAGGTGTTGATCGCCACTCCGGGCCGTCTACTCGATCACATTCAGGCCAAGAACTGTCAGCTCGGTCAGGTCGAGTACGTTGTGCTCGACGAGGCCGACCGCATGCTCGACATCGGCTTCCTGCCCGATCTGCAGCGCATCCTGAGCTACCTGCCCAAGACACGACAGACCCTGCTGTTCTCGGCCACCTTCTCACCCGAGATCAAGAAGCTGGCCCAGAGCTACCTGCAGGACCCCGTGCTGGTGGAAACCGCGCGCCCGAACACCTCGGCTTCGACGGTCGAACAGCACTTCTTCCGAGTCACCGATGACGACAAGCGCCGCGTGATTCGCCAAATCGTGCGTCAGCGAGCCATTTCTCAGGCCATCGTCTTCGTCAACTCCAAGCTCGGTGCAGCACGACTGGCTCGCTCGCTGGAGCGCGACGGCTTTCGCACCTCGGCGCTGCATGGCGACAAGTCGCAGGACGAGCGCCTGAAAGCCCTGGACGCCTTCAAACGCGGCGAGATCGAGCTGCTGGTGGCCACCGATGTCGCAGCGCGCGGCCTCGACATCGCCGACCTGCCCGCCGTCTTCAATTTCGATATCCCGTTCAATGCCGAGGATTACATCCACCGCATCGGCCGCACCGGCCGGGCGGGCGCCAGCGGCTTGGCTGTCTCGCTGGTCACGGCCAGCGACAACCGCCAGATCGCCGAGATCGAAAAGCTGACCCGTCGCACGCTCGACATCGAGGCCTTCGAACTTGAGGAGGATGCCCCGCGCCGCCGCCCTCGTCGCGAGCTGGAAGACCGCGAGGAACGCTTCGAACGGGCCATCGGCGAAGAGCGACGCGCCGCAGCGCCGGTCGAGCCGCCAGCAGCAGCGCCAACACCCCGACGCTCTGCCAGCCGCAACAGCGATCCGTTCTTCGATCGACCCTACGAAGCTGACCCGAACGCCAGCCCAAGCTGGGAAAGCGCGGCCGCTACGGCTGCGGCCACCAGCCCGAATCGCGCGCTGACCCGCTACATCAAGCCCAAGCGCAAGGTGGCAGCGCTGTTTGGCGCCCTGCCGGCGATGGCCCCGGCAGCGGCGCCACAGCAACCGGTCTTAGACCAGGAATGAGAAGACAGCCGGCACATCCGCCGGCAGCTGCAGCGGGCGCTTGCGCCATTCCGACACCCGATCGGTGCGGGTGAACCCACCCGCCAGCGTCAGCCCGCAGCTGACGCTCAGCCAGGTGCCGGGGCCAAGCCCGCTGCACAGCGCGTCGAGCACCGCCGTGTTGCGGTAGGGCGTCTCGATGATGATCTGCGTCTGTTGCCAGCGCCGGGAGTGCGCCTCCAGATCCCGCAACTGCTTCAGGCGCAGATCGGACTGCGTCGGCAGATAGCCGACAAAGGCAAAACTCTGACCATTGAGCCCGCTGGCTGCCAAGGCCAGCATCAGCGAACTCGGTCCGGACAGCGGCACCACGCCGACTCCCAACTTATGCGCCGCCCGCACCAGCCATGACCCGGGATCAGCCACGGCCGGCAAGCCGGCTTCGGACATCAGTCCGACATCCTGCCCCGCCAGGGTCGGCGCCAACAGACCCGACAGATCAGGCTCAGCCCCGGCCGGTCGACCCTTGGGCGGACGCGGCAGCTCGACCATTTGGATGTCCTGCAACGCGCATCCGAGCGGCACGACCTGATCGACCCGCTTGAGCAACGCCCGGCTGCTGCGCGCGTTCTCCACCACCCAATGGCGCAACCCAGCGGCCGTGCGGATGGCCCCGAGCGGCAGCACGTCCTGAAGGTCGGATTGCGCCGTGCCCAGATCGAGCGTGTTGGGCACCAGCCAGAGCCGTCCCCGCGCGCTCATTCAGCCGCTCCAGTCACTGCGCGCGCCTGCAGGCTGCGCAACGGGTCGAGCCCGGCACGGCGCAGCAGATCGGATGTCACGATCAGCGGCAAACCGATCAGCGTGGTCGGATCGTCGGATTCGATCGACTCCAGCAACGTAATCCCCAACGTCTCGCACTTGGCGCTGCCAGCGCAGTCATAGGGCGTATCCAGCCGAAGATAGGTGTCGATCTCCTCGTCCTGCAGAGGCCGGAATCGAACGGTCACCACGCAATGCCGCACTTCAGCAAAGCCCGTGGCGGGCCGGATCACGGCCACTGCGGTGTGGAAGAGCACCTCCTGACCACTGAGTCGCCGCAATTGCGCGACGGCCCGATCGTGGGTACCCGGCTTGCCGATCGGCTCACCGTCGAGATCAGCCACCTGATCGGAGCCGATGACCACGACATCCTGCCCGGGGCAGAGGACGGCCACCGCCTCGGCCTTGGCGCGGGCCAACCGCAGGCTCAGACTCTGGGCAGATTCGTCCGCCAGGCGGGCCTCATCCACCTTTGAGGCCATCACCTCGAAAGGCATCCGCAGACGCTGCAGCAGTTCACGGCGATACGGCGAGGTCGAACCCAGCACCAGGCGAGGGGCCGTCGATTCAGCGGAGTCAGTCTTCATGTCGGATGGGCGATGGGTGAGAAGTAGGGAGCAGCCATCGTTGGAACGGCCAGGCCGCCATTGTTTCCCAACCCAAGCAAGCCCCATTCCGATCGAGCGGAGCGCCCTTTACACTCCTGTCCCATGAAGTTCGTCGATTTCTCTGCCGAGCGGCTTGATGTGGCCGCCTTTGCCGCCGCCGGATCCGCGCTGGACGGCGTGGCCCCTCTGGAGCAGTTCGGACGCCTCGGCCCGACGTTGGCCGCCCTGCCTGAGGGCACTTGCGCCGATGTCCAGTGGTCGGCACGCGCCGAGCTTCGACCGGTCCGCCATGGCAAGGAACAGATCTGGATGCTGGTTCGTGCTCAGGCCCATCTGCCCCTGGAGTGTCAGCGCTGCCTGGATGCCGTGGTCGAAACGGTTGAGGTGGACCGATGGTTTCGCTTCGTCGGCAGCGAATCCGAAGCGGAAACACTGGATGCTGACTCCGAGGAGGATGTGCTGGTGCTGAGTCGCAGCATGAATCTGCTCGAACTGATCGAGGACGAACTGCTGCTGGCCATGCCCTTGGTGCCGATGCACGAAGCCTGCGACCACCAGCCCGTCTCGGACTGGATCACCGGAAGCGATCTGCTGGATGACACCCCTGCCGAACCCGAGCGACCCAATCCCTTCGCGATGCTGGCTGGATTGCGACGCAAGCCCTCTGACAAGTGACCGTTACAGCGCATGGCACTCGACCTTGATTGGTCATGTGCTAGAATCGTGGGCTTTCCTCGTCTGAATTCCTCAGAAAGAGCAGGAGTCCGAAAATGGCCGTCCAGCAAAACAAGAAGTCCCCGTCCAAGCGCGGGATGCATCGTTCACATAACGCCCTGACCAATCCGGGCACCGGTATCGAGCCGACCACGGGTGAGGTGCATCTGCGTCACCACATCAGCCCGACCGGTTTTTACCGTGGCCGCAAGGTCCTGAAGACCAAGGCAGACGCCTGATCCTCGCTTCGCGCGCAATTTGGTCGCCGGAAGCGGTTTACCTCTTCCCAAGCCCGTCCGGCAGCTGTCGAAGCCGACGGTATGCCCCATAACGGACTTCCGCCTGCCTTGAATCCGATCGCCCCACTGGATCGTCCTATCCGCATTGCTGTCGACTGCATGGGGGGCGATCACGGGCCATCCGTGACGCTGCCGGCTTGCCAGTCCTTTCTGGCCAGCCATCCGCAGGCCAGATTGCTTCTGGTCGGCAAGGCTGATGCCTTGGCGCCCGCCCGGAACTGGGACCGTTGCACTCTGGTCGAGGCCAGCGAGGTCGTCAGCATGGACGACCCGGTCGAGGTCGCGCTGCGTCGCAAGCGTGACTCGTCGATGCGCGTGGCCATTTCACAGGTCAAGGCTACCGACGGCGAGCCCGCGGCGGCGGATGCCTGTGTCTCGGCCGGGAATACCGGTGCGCTGATGGCGGTTGCACGCTATCTGCTCAAGACCCTGGCAGGCATCGACCGGCCGGCCATCGCCGCCGTGCTGCCCAACGTATCGGGCAGCTACACGACGATGCTCGACCTCGGGGCCAATGTCGACTGTTCAGCGGAACACCTGCTGCAATTTGCCGTGATGGGCAGTGCACTGGTCTCTGCGGTCGAAGGTCGCCCGAACCCCAGCGTGGGCCTGCTGAACATCGGCGAAGAAGAGATCAAGGGCAACGACGTCATCAAGCAGGCGGGCGAACTGCTGCGCGCTGCGGGTGCCGCCGGCCAGATCAACTTTTTCGGCAACGTCGAAGGCAACGACATCTTCAAGGGCACCACCGATCTGGTGGTGTGCGATGGATTCGTCGGCAATGTTGCGCTCAAGACCGCCGAGGGGCTGGCCAGCATGATCTCCGCGCTGCTCAAGCAGGAGTTCTCACGCAACGGCCTGACCAAGATGTCGGCTGTGGCAGCGATGCCGGTGTTGTCGCGCTTCAAGAATCGACTCGATCCGCGCCGCTACAACGGTGCGGCCCTGCTGGGTCTGCGCGGACTGGTGTTCAAGAGCCATGGCTCGGCCGACGCGCTCGCCTTCGAGACTGCGCTGCACCGCGCCCACGAGGCGGCGCGCAACCGCCTCATCGACCAGGTGCACGATCGAATCCTGTCCACGCTCCAGGCGCTGCCGACTCAGGCCGCATCCGGAGCCGCGCCGACCCGCCAAGCTGCCGCATGATGACGATGCCTACGACCCGACATACCCGCATTGCCGGCACTGGCAGCTTTCTGCCCGAACGCCGCCTGACCAACGCCGACATGGTGGCCGAATTGGCCACGCGCGGCCTGGAAAGCTCGGACGAGTGGATCGTTGAGCGCACCGGTATCCGCAATCGCCATTTCGTGGCACCTGGCGTCGGATCGAGCGATCTGGGCGCCGAGGCTGGCCGCCGTGCCATCGCGGCCGCAGGGCTGTCGCCGCAGGACATTGATCTGGTCATCGTCGCGACCTCGACACCGGACATGGTGTTCCCGTCGACGGCGACGATGGTGCAAAACAAGCTCGGCATCACCAATGGCTGCCCGGCCTTTGACGTGCAGGCGGTGTGCTCCGGCTTCATCTACGCGCTGACCATCGCCGACGCGATGATCCGCGCCGGCACCGCCCGCAATGCGCTGGTGATCGGTGCCGAAGTGTTCTCGCGCATCCTCGATTTCAACGACCGCACCACCTGTGTGCTGTTCGGCGACGGCGCCGGCGCCGTGGTGCTCTCGGCCAGCGAGACCCCGGGCATCCTCGCCACCGACCTGCATGCCGACGGCCGCCACCTCGACATCCTGTGTGTGCCGGGCCATGTCTCAGGCGGTCAGGTGCTGGGCGACCCGGTGCTGAAGATGGACGGCCAGGCCGTCTTCAAGATGGCGGTCACCGTCCTTGAGGAAGCCGCCCGCGCCGTGCTGGCCAAGGCCGGCCGCACCGAAGCCGACATCGACTGGCTGATCCCGCATCAGGCCAACATCCGCATCATGAACAGCACAGCCCGCAAGCTGAAGCTGACGGCGGACAAGGTGATCTTCACCGTGCAGGACCACGGCAATACCTCGGCCGCCTCGATTCCGCTGGCGCTCGACCACGGTGTCCGCACCGGCCAGGTTCAGCGCGGGCAGACGCTGCTGCTCGAGGGCGTGGGCGGCGGCTTCACCTGGGGTGCCGTTCTGGTCGATTTCTGATCCCGATCATTCGATCGCACAGAAACTGCCCGGACACTGCCTTTCCTTTCTTTCCTGACGTTCATCGACGAACCATGACCGCATTCGCTTTTGTCTTTCCCGGCCAGGGCTCACAGTCGGTCGGCATGCTCTCGGCCTGGGGCGACCACCCCGCCGTGCGTGCCACCCTTGAAGAGGCCAGCCAGGCGCTGGGCGAGGATGTGGCCAAGCTGATCGCCGAAGGCCCCAAGGAACAGCTCGACCTGACCACCAACACCCAGCCGGTCATGCTGACCGCCGGCATCGCCAACTACCGCGTCTGGCTGGCTGAAGGCGGCGCCATCCCGGCCGCCGTGGCCGGCCACTCGCTGGGCGAGTACACCGCGCTGGTCGCGGCCGGCGCACTAACGCTGGCCGATGCGCTGCCGCTGGTGCGCCTGCGCGCTCAGGCGATGCAGGACGCCGTGCCGGTCGGCACCGGCGGCATGGCCGCGATCCTCGGCCTCGATGCCGCTCAGGTGCGCGAAGGCTGCGCTCAGGCCGCTGCAGCCTCGGGCGAAGTGGTCGAAGCGGTCAACTTCAACGACCCGAAGCAAACCGTCATCGCCGGCTCCAAGGCCGGGGTTGAAGCGGGCTGTGCTGCGCTGAAAGCGCTCGGCGCCAAGCGCGCCCTGCCGCTGCCGGTCTCAGCGCCCTTCCATTCGAGCTTGATGAAGCCGGCTGCCGAGCGCCTGCGCGAGCGTCTGGCTCAGATCCAGATTGCCGTGCCGCAGATCCCGGTGGTCAACAACATCGACGTGGCCGTGCAGACCGATGCCGCCGCGATCCGCGATGCGCTGTACCGCCAGGCCTTCGGCCCGGTGCGCTGGGTCGAGGTCGTGCAGGCTCTCAAGGCCCGTGGCCTGACCCACATCATCGAGTGCGGCCCCGGTAAGGTACTGGCCGGCATGGCCAAGCGCATCGACGCCGAACTCAGCTCCGCTACTTTGCTCGATCCGGCCTCGCTGGCCGAAGTCAAGGCTCTGCTCGCATGAACGCTCCCGCTCAACAAGTTGCGCTGGTCACCGGCGCCAGCCGCGGCATCGGCCGCTCGATCGCATTGACCCTGGCCCGCAAGGGCTTCAAGGTGATCGGCACCGCCACCAGCGATAGCGGCTCGGCCGCCATCGGTGAGGCTCTGGCCGAATTCGGCGGCCTGGGCCTGACGCTCAACGTCACCGACGCCGCCGCGCTCGACGCCGCCATCGACGCCGTCGTCAAGACCCACGGCGGCCTGCACGTGCTGGTCAACAACGCCGGCATCACGCGCGACACGCTGGCCATGCGCCTCAAGGACGACGACTGGGATGCGGTGATCGACACCAATCTGAAGTCGGTGTTCCGCGCCTGCCGCGCCGCGATCAAGCCGATGATGAAGCAACGCTTCGGCCGCATCATCAACATCACTTCGGTGGTCGGCGCCGCCGGCAACCCGGGCCAGGCCAATTACTGCGCTTCCAAGGCCGGTGTAGCCGGCATGACGCGTTCGCTGGCCCAGGAACTCGGTAGCCGCAACATCACCGTCAACTGCGTCGCCCCGGGCTTCATCGCCACCGACATGACTGAAGTGCTGCCTGAAGCCCAGAAAGCCGCTCTGACGGCCAAAATCCCGCTGGGTCGCCTCGGCAGCCCGGAGGACATCGCTGAAGCGGTTGCATTCCTCGCCTCACCGTCTGCCGGCTACATCACGGGCACTGAGTTGCACGTGAACGGCGGCATGTTCATGAACTGAATCAGATCAAGATCGATCGGTACCGGTCACGCCCTGCGCGGTCCGATCGAGTCTGTCCGGCGAACCCCCAAGTCAGGGGGCGCCGCGAACACCGTAGAATCGCAGGC
>DALYHR010000033.1:0-13632 GCA_031970775.1 Burkholderiaceae bacterium
CGCCGCAACCGGGTCGTGATCGGTCGGGTGATCCGGCAGGCCACCGAGTGGCTGGGACGGGGCTGCGCGGCGCAGTTCAAGGGTTTCATGATCGACGACGGCCAACGGCTGGCGCTGCGCCGGGCCTTCGTTCACCTCGGGCATCAGACGCTGGTCGACGCCCCCAGGCTGCCCGCAACCTGTGCCAAGGAACTCGGTGCGGGGGGCTCGCTATGATCCGCCGCTTGTCCTGACGTTTTGCGGTGCGTTGCGTCGCCCCGCCGCCTGCCATGTCCGACGTCCCCTCCGAGCTTCCGGCTGCTGTTGCCGGGTTCATTCGCGTGCGCGGTGCGCGTACGCACAACCTGCGCAACATCGATCTCGATATTCCGCGTCATGCGCTGGTGGTGATCACCGGGCTGTCCGGCTCGGGCAAGTCGAGCCTAGCCTTCGACACGCTCTACGCCGAGGGGCAGCGCCGCTACGTCGAAAGCCTGTCGGCCTACGCGCGGCAGTTTCTGCAGCTGATGGACAAGCCCGATGTCGATGTGATCGAGGGGCTGGCCCCGGCGATCTCGATCGAGCAAAAGGCCACCAGCCACAACCCGCGCTCGACGGTCGGCACCATCACCGAGATTCACGACTACCTGCGGCTGCTCTACGCCCGCGCCGGCACGCCGCATTGCCCCGAGCATGGCGCCCCGCTGGCCGCACAGAGCATCGCCGAGATGGTCGACACCGCGCTGGCGCTACCGGCCGAAACCCGGCTGATGGTGATGGCGCCGGTGGTACGCGGGCGCAAGGGCGAGTTCGCCGAGCTGTTCCAGAGCCTGCAGGCGCAGGGCTATGTGCGCTTTCGCGTCGACGGGCAGGTGGTCGAGGCGACCGAGTTGCCGGCGCTCAAAAAGACCGAGAAGCACGATCTCGACGTGGTGATCGACCGGCTCAAGGTGCGGCCCGAGGCACGGCAGCGGCTGGCCGAGAGCTTCGAGGCGGCGCTGCGCATCGCCGATGGCCGGGCGCTGGCGGTCGATCTGGACAGCGGGCGCGAGCTGCTGTTTTCCAGCCGCTTCGCCTGCCCGGTGTGCGATTACGCGCTGGCCGAACTGGAGCCGCGGCTGTTCTCGTTCAACTCGCCGGCCGGAGCCTGTCCGAGCTGCGACGGCCTGGGGCAGGTGACGGTGTTCGATCCGCACCGGGTGGCGGCCTTTCCGAGCCTGAGTCTGGCTAGCGGCGCGATCAAGGGCTGGGACCGCCGCAATCCCTACACCTTCTCACTGATCGAGAGCGTGGCGGCGCATTACGGCTTCGACCCCGAAACCCCCTTCGAAGCGCTGGATGCCAAGCATCGTCACGTGATTCTGTACGGCTCGGGGGCCGAGGAGATCGAGTTCGTCTATCAGGCCGATGGCGCGGGCGGGCGCAAGCGTAGCGTGCGCAAGAGCCACGCCTTCGAAGGCGTGATACCGAACTTCGAGCGGCGCTGGCGCGAAACCGACTCGTCGGCGGTGCGTGAGGATCTCGGCCGCTACCAGATCGCCCGGGCCTGCCCCGACTGCCACGGCACCCGCCTGCGCCGCGAGGCGCGCCATGTGCTGCTGCCGGCGCTGGCCGAGGGTGAAGCCGGCATGCCGATCTACACCCTGGAGCACGCCACCCTGGCCGAGGCGCTGCGCTACATGCAGCAGGTGCCGCTGCGCGGCGCCAAGGCCGAGATCGCCGATAAGATCCTGCGCGAGTTGCGCTCGCGGCTGACCTTTCTCAACGACGTCGGCCTCAACTACCTCAGCCTCGACCGCAGCGCCGACACGCTCTCGGGCGGCGAATCGCAGCGCATCCGTCTGGCCAGCCAGATCGGCTCCGGCCTGACCGGGGTGATGTACGTGCTCGACGAGCCCTCGATCGGGCTGCATCAGCGCGACAACGAGCGGCTGATCGGCACCTTGAAGCATCTGCGCAACCTCGGCAACTCGGTGCTGGTGGTCGAGCATGACGAGGACATGATCCGCGCTGCCGATCACGTCATCGACATGGGGCCGGGCGCCGGCACCCACGGCGGCTGCGTGGTCGCCCAGGGCACCTGCGCCGAGGTGATGGCGCATGAGGATTCGCTGACCGGCGCCTATCTGGGCCAGCGGCTGCGCATCGAAGTGCCGACGCAGCGCCGCCGGCTGGCCGATCAGGACGACGCGCGGGTGCTGAAGATCGTCAATGCGCACGGCAACAACCTCAAGGGCGTGACGGTCGAGATTCCGGTCGGCCTGTTCACCTGCGTGACCGGGGTGTCGGGCTCGGGCAAGAGCACGCTGGTCAACGACACCCTGCACGCGGCGGTATCGCGCAAGCTCTATCAGAGTCACCTGGAGCCGGCGCCGCACGACGAGATCGAGGGGCTCGACGCCTTCGACAAGGTGATCAACGTCGATCAAAGCCCGATCGGGCGCACGCCGCGCTCGAATCCGGCCACCTACACGGGGCTGTTCACGCCGATCCGCGAGCTGTTTGCCGAGGTGCCGGCGGCGCGTGAGCGCGGCTACGGCGCCGGGCGCTTCAGCTTCAACGTGGCGGGCGGGCGCTGCGAAGCCTGTCAGGGCGACGGCGTGATCCGGGTCGAGATGCACTTTCTGCCCGACGTCTATGTGCCCTGCGACCTCTGCCACGGCAAGCGCTACAACCGCGAGACGCTGGAGATTCTCTACAAGGGCCGCAACATCGCCGAGGTGCTCGATCTCACGGTCGAGGAGGCGCATGGCTTTTTCAGCGCCGTGCCCTCGCTGGCGCGCAAGCTGCAAACGCTGCTCGACGTCGGGCTGGGTTACATCCGGCTCGGCCAGTCGGCCACCACGCTCTCAGGCGGCGAGGCGCAGCGCGTCAAGCTGGCGCTGGAGCTGTCCAAGCGCGACACCGGCCGCACGCTCTACATCCTCGACGAGCCGACGACGGGGCTGCACTTTGCCGACATCCGCCTGCTGCTGGAGGTGCTGCACCAACTCTGCGACGCCGGCAACACCGTGGTGGTGATCGAGCACAACCTCGACGTCATCAAGACCGCCGACTGGCTGATCGACATGGGCCCGGAAGGCGGTGCCGGGGGCGGGTTGGTGCTGTGCACCGGCACCCCCGAAGACATCGCCGCCGCCCCCAACAGCCACACCGGGCGGTTTTTGCGGCCGATGCTGGCCCTCACCCCCTAGCCCTTCCCGCAAGTGCGGGCGAGGGGCAATCAATAACTAGAATCAATCGTATCGGCCCATGGGACAAGGTATCCGGGTCGATAAATTGGTAGCGTCAAGGAGGTACAGATGAAGCGGAACGCAATCGCTGTTGCGATTTTCACGATGGCTCAGTTTTGCTGCGAAGCCGATGCATTTGATCGGTGCGGAAGCCATCGCTACAGATGGGAGATGGACAAGAACAGCTCTGAGTTGACTGCTGCATTGGCCAGTTGTGAAAAGGAGCAAGCAGAAGCGGAAGCCGAAGAGCGGGCGAAACAAGAGGCCCGTCAGCGACTACCGGGGGTGAAGATCGGGATGACCAAAAAACAAGTGGTCGAGGCGTCAAATTGGGGCGAACCAAGGGCTGTTAACGAGACTGTGACTGGTGGCGGAACCCGTGAGCAGTGGGTGTACGGTGACGGGAACTACTTGTATTTCGTTAACGGTAGGGTGACAGCCATTCACCGCTCGAAGTAGAGCGACTTGCGTTTGTTCTGGGGTGTTTCCACCGAGTCGTCTATGTGCTCCCCTCGCCCGCAGATGTGGGAAAGGGGTTGGGGTGAGGGCCGGGTTTCAAGGCCGCGCGTAGCTGGCGCTGAGTTCGGGGTCGACCACCCGGCCGGCGGCGCGGGGCGAGGGCAGGGTCGGCATGGTCCGGGCTTCAGTGCGGCGGTCGACTGCCCAGTCGGTCAGCGAGGCGGCCAGCCACATGCTGGTCAGCGTCACCCACGAAGTCATGGTGAAGACCGCGGCGCCCGAGACACCGGCGCCGACAGCGCAGCCGCCGGCCAGCATGCCACCAAAGCCCATCAGCAGCGCGCCGGCGATGTAGCGGCGCATCGCCTGCCCGCCCTGAAAGCCTTCAAGCTTGAGTTCGCGCCACAGCAGCGCCGAGATGAAGGAGCCGATGAATACCCCCGGCACCAGCCCGAGGTCGAACTTTAGCGGCTGACCCGGGGGCGAGAGCACCAGCATCAGCATGTCGGCCGCCGGGCCGGTGAAGGACAGGCTTTGAATCGGCAGGACCGCATCGAAGGCGCTGCGCGAGATCCAGAAGGTCGATAGCCAGGCCAGCGCCACCATCACGCCAACACCGATCGCACCGCTCCAGCCCCAGACGTTGACGTGCTGGCGTCGCGCCCAGATCAGCGCGGCGACGAGCCAGATCGCACCGAACAGCGCGGCCCCCTCGTGGCCGATGCCGGTGACGACCAGCAGGTCGCGGGCGCTGCCGCCCTCGACCGTCCACCAGCCGGCGATTTCGTTGCGCACCGGCGAAAGCAACCCGTGCAGCGCCGACTGCGCCGTCACGGCAAAGACCAGACCCGACAGCAGGGCGCGCAGATTGCCCTGCGCCGCCAGCACCAGCAGCCGGCTGGAACAGCCGCGCGCCAGGATCATGCCGGTGCCGAACATCGCTCCGCCGATCACCGCCCCCGACAGGCTGCCGCGCCCGGCCAGCTGCCTTGCATCGCGCACGTCGAGCCAGCCCAGCAGGATGAAGCCCTGCGTCAGCAGGATCGCGGTGGAGAAGGTGAACAGCCAGACGGTCAGCTTGCCTTCGCGGGTGTGGCGGGCGAACTCGATCACCGCCGAGCGCATGCAAAAGCGCGAACGCTGAGCGAAGAAGCCGAACAGCAGACCGATCAGCGCCCCGGCCAGGGCGGAGGTGCCCGTTTCACCGAGCCGGGACATCAGGGATTCGAAGGGCATTGCGGTATCCGTCAATCTGCAAGTGCTGATGATCGGTGCCGCGCCTGTCCCGAAACTTGACCTGAATCAGTGCTGAATGAAACGGGACGTTTCTCAGGTGATTCAGGTCGGGAAGTCCGTGATCAATTCAGCACATCGGTCCAGATGTTGCGCGCCCAGCCCTGGGCATAGCGCGCCTCCAGATCGTTGCGCACATCGGAGACGCCGCCCGAGCCGCCGATCGTGAAGAAGCTCTTCTTGATCGTCTCGTACTCGTGCACGCTGGCGACGTGGATCACTTCGCTGTCGGAGACGAAGCTCATGCAGACGTTGGTCAGCATCGGGTGCGGATTGATCTCCATGCCCTTGAGCTCGGCCACGATCGCCGCAGCGGTGACCTTGGCGTGCGAGTTGGCCATGTGGCCGGACTTGGGCATCAGGTGGGCGACCTGAATCGAGTCGCCGATGACGTGGATGTTCTTCGCTGCGGTCGACTCGAAGTTGAGATAGTTGACCTGACACCAGCGTCCGTTGGAATTGGCCAGACCGGTCTGTACCGCCAGAGCGCCGGCACGCATCATCGGCAGCACGTTGAGCACATCGGCCTTGACGTCGTCCTGCACATCGAACTTGATCAGCCCGGCCTTGGCATCGACTGCGACCGCCTTGTGCTGTGGCCGGTACTCGACCATGCCGCCGTACAGCTCCTTCCAGGCCCGTTTGAACAGCGGTCCCTTGGAGGTGACGTCCTGATTGGCGTCGAGGATCAGCACCTTCGATTTCGGCTTGTGCTTCTTGAAATAGGCCGCCACCACGCTGGCGCGCTCGTAGGGGCCGGGTGGGCAGCGGTAGGGCGCTTCGGGGATGGCGATGGCAAAGACGCCGCCATCCGGCATCGCTTCGAGCTGCTTGCGCAGCGCCACGGTCTCGGGACCGGCCTTCCAGGCTTGCAGGATCTGGCCCGATTCGTTGGCGGCCTTGAGCCCTTCGACGCTGTCCCACATCATGTCCACACCCGGCGACAGCACCAGCTTGTCGTAGCGGATGGTCTGTCCGCCGGACAGCACCACGGTGCGCTTGTCGGCATCGATGCGGGTGACGAAGTCCTGCACGATGCGCACGCCGTGCTTCTTGCGCAGGCCGTCATAGCCGTGGGTGATGTAGTCCATGCCGCGCTGACCGCCGACCACCAGGTTCGACATCGGGCAGGAGATGAAGTTCGAGTTCGGCTCGACCATCACGACGTCGATGCTGTAGTCCGATAGCAGTCGGATGTACTTGGAGGCCGTGGCCCCGCCGAAGCCGCCGCCGATCACCACCACCTGTGCAGAACCGGGAACGCCGCCCGATGCGGAGGTGGCACAACCGCTGAGCAGGCCCAGGGCTCCGAGCGCGCCTGCCGCACCCAGCCCTTGCAGAAGATCGCGACGAGAGGTTTTCGAATCGGTCATCTTGATCTCCTTCATTTCTGGGCGGCGAAATAGGCCGCGACCGCTTCGAGCTGTTCCTGGGAGTAGCCCTTGGTGATCTGATGCATGATCGTCGCCGGACGCTGGCCAGCGCGGAAAGCCATCAGCTGATTGAGGATGTAGTCGCGGTCCAGTCCGGCCAGCCGAACCAGCGCTTCGCCCTCAACGGCCTGACCGTCAGTGCCGTGACAATGGGCGCAGCTCGAGGCCAGCGAACGCAGACGCAGGCGTTGCTGCTCCTGGGCCGTGTTGGCCTGGGCGGTGGTACTCCATAGCCCGGCCGCTAGCAGGGCCAGGACGCTCAGTCCGGTTCGGGAAGGAAAGGTCATGAGTCGTCTCCTGAGGAAGGCTTGGAATTCTGCGGCAAGGCAGCGCGTATAGTGCCCAATATCATCCTTCACGCATGTGTCGTTATCCCTATGTCGATCCGAACCCTGCTCCTGTTGGCCTTGAGGACGATGCTGCTGCTGCCCGCCATGGCCTGCGCAGCCGATGGGGCGATCGAGGCGGCCACCGTGCCGCTGAAGCTGGTTCCGGTCGCTCCCTCGGTGTACTTCGTGCAGGGGGAATCGGCGATCGGGTCGGCGGCCAATCAGAACTTCATCTCGAATGCCGGCATCGTCGTCACGTCGGAAGGCGTGGTGGTGATCGATGCGCTGGGTTCGCCACCGCTGGCCCAGCGGCTGATCGACGAGATTGCAACCGTCACCAGGCTGCCGATCCGGATGGTGATCGTCACCCACTATCACGCCGACCACATCTACGGGTTGCAGGCGTTCAAGGCAAAGGGCGCGCAGATCGTCGGTCACAAGGCCGCCCGCGAGTATCTGCACTCCGACACTGCCCGCCTGCGGCTTGAAGCCAGCCGGCAGGAGCTGTTCCCCTGGGTCGACGAGACCACCCGGCTGTTGGAGCCGGACCGCTGGATCGAGGACGAGGCGACGATCCGCGTCGGCAACACCGAATTCATCCTGCGCCACGTCGGCCCGGCCCACACGCCCGAGGATCTGGTGGTCTACCTGCCCCAGGCCGGGGTGCTGTTCGCGGGTGATCTGGTCTTTCGCGGCCGCATCCCTTATGTCGGGCAGGCCAACAGCCGGCGCTGGATCGATGCGATCGACAAGCTGATGAGCTTTCAGGCACGGCTGATCGTGCCCGGTCACGGCCCGGTGTCCGACCAGACCCTGAGCGATATGCGCACCACCCGCGACTATCTGGCCTACCTGCGCCAGACCATGGGTGAGGCGGCGCGCAACATGGAGTCTTTCGAGGAAGCCTATGTGCGGGTCGACTGGTCGCGCTTTTCCGGTATGCCGCTGTTTACGGTCGCCAACCGGATGAATGCCTACAACACCTACCTGCTGATGGAGCAGGAAGCCCAGGCCGGAGGCGGCGATGGACGCTGAGCGCCGTTCTATCCGGGCCGAGCCCACCCGACGCGAGCTGCTCGGCGGGCTGGCCGGGGGTGTGGCCCTGGCCAGCGGCGTGGCGCTGGGCTTGAGCGGTACGCCGTCGCGGGCTGCCGTTGCGGTCGGCGACCCGGTGCCCTGGCCGCAGGACGTCCACATCGAGGCCGGTTCGCTGCTTCATCCCGCCGACTGGTCCGGGCAGGTCACCGTGCTGGTGTTCTTCTCGACCAGCTGCGGCTACTGCCGCCGCCACAACCATCGCGTTGAGCTGCTGCGCCGGCAGGTCGAGGCCGAGCATCTACCGATGCGCATTCTGGGTGTGGCCCAGGACCGTGACCCGCAGGTCGTGCGAGCCTATCTGGCTGAGCAAGGCCTGGGCATGGCGTTTTCGCTCGACTATCGGCCGCTGCGCGACGCGCTCAGTGCTCGCAGCATCATTCCGCTGACGGCCGTGGTTGATGCGGCCGGCCGTCTGCGCGAGCTGATTCCGGGCGAGATGGCTGAAGACGACGTGCTCGGTCTGCGTCGCTGGATCGCTCGCTGAGCATTCCGCCGGCGCTGGTTTCTTTCCGTTCGTTCTACTGACCCCGAGGGGTGCCCCATGAGTGTTGATTCGTCCTGGTGGGCGATGCTGTCGAGCATCGCCCTGTTCGTGCTGTACGAAGTCCGTGTCCTGTGGATCGGCCATCGCCACCCGCATCGCATGGCCCGCACGGCTCACGCCCGCATGCGGGTCAACTGGGTCGAGGCGCTGGGCCGGCAAGCGGGGTTCGAGATCGTGGCGGTGCAGGCGCTGCGTAACTCGCTGATGTCGGCCACCATTGCCGCGTCCACGGCGGCGCTGGCGCTGATGGGCACGATCTCGCTGGCCGGCTCTTCGGTGGTGCACGAGGTGCAGCAGGGCCTGGAGTCGCCCCGCGCGCTGCTCGAAGCGTTGCTGATGGCGCTGCTGTTTTCCTCGTATGTCGCCTCGGCGATGGCGATGCGCTACTTCAACCATGCCGGTCTGGTGATGTCGATGCCGGTGGCCTCGCCCGAGCGGCAGGCGCTCAACCCGATGGCCTCTGCCTACGTTGAGCGCGCCGGGCTGCTCTATAGCTGGGGGCTGCGCTTCTTCCTGATGGTCGCCCCGGTGGTGGTCGGCATCGTGCAGATCCGGGTCATGCCCTTCATGACCCTGGCACTGATCGCCGTGCTGGCCTGGTTTGATCGGCCTCATTCAGGAACGCAATGGGCCGTGCCGTCCACACCACCGGTCTGAAAGGAATGAGGGGGCGATCAAGCCGCCTAATATTTCACGACTTGGTGGGGCCACGATATTTAGTGGTGTGGCTTGCTGGAAACATATTTCCGTAAAGCGCATCAGGGGTGATGAATATCTCATATGCGAGGGAGATTCTGAGAGATCTGTGAGCCAAATTAATCCTGACGCTGGGTAGAGTGCGCCTGACAAACGAGACCCCTCAATCAAGGGGTCCAACACTGCAAGCGCACCTCTCCATCGATCAAGGTTAAGCAATGAAAGAAACTCTCGCCGCTCAAGGATCTGCTCGTCCGGAATCGAATATTCATAATCCGATTCAGGTTGCTGTTGTTCGACAGAAACAGGCGGTATTCACGACTCGTGATCTTTCTGGCAAATATTCAAAAGAAGGTATTGATGAATTGAGTGGGGTGGGTATTGAGACCCCCACTGAATCTGTTGTAGAAAATGCAACAGCCGAGGCGATCAATATCGATCTGATTGATCCGGCTCAAGCCGCCGACGTGACGAATGTCGCGGCTGCACCGGCTCAGGGAAGCAATGACAACAACATGCCGGCGGCGCCTGTCGCACCGGCTTCAACATCGGTTCCTTCCAGTGCCATCGCTGCAGCACCTGCGGCGGTTTCGAACGCAGCCCCTGCCGGGATCATCAACTGGGGCCTGATTGGAGGGGTGAGCGCCGGGGTGGTGGGGCTGGGGTTGCTGGGTGGCAGTGCGAGCGATGCGAGCAGTTCGCCGCCCGTCGATACGACTGCGCCTGTGGCGGCACAGCCGACCCATATCGCCCTGAATTCGACCAAGCAGGCCGCCGGGGCCAGCGACATCACCGTGACGCTGAGCCAGGTGCCGAGCGATGCCGCAGCGGTGAAGGTCGAACTGATCGATGCCGCGGGCAACGTGGTGTCGACCCAGACCGGCACGCAGGCGCAAGGCGGCTACACCTTCGCCGCCCAGGCCGATGGCAACTACACCGCCCGGGTGACCTACACCGATGCCGCAGGCAACAGCAGCGCCGCCGTGGCTGCGGCCATGCCGGTTGTGGCCGATGCGACCGCACCGGCTGCCGCGCTGCCTGGCGATGTGGCGCTGAGCACGGTCAAGCAAGCCGTGGGGTCGAGCGACATCACCGTGACGCTGAGCCAGGTGCCGAGCGATGCCGCAGCGGTGAAGGTCGAACTGATCGATGCCGCGGGCAACGTGGTGTCGACCCAGACCGGCACGCAGGCGCAAGGCGGCTACACCTTCGCCGCCCAGGCCGATGGCAACTACACCGCTCAGGTGACTTACACCGACGCCGCCAACAACAGCACCGTGGCAGTCGCTTCGACTCAGACGGTGGTTGCGGATACCGTGGCCGCCACGCCGGATATCGCGCTGGATCGCTCCTTCACGCTGGCCAATGGCCTGGTGATTACCGGTGATGCGGTGATCCGCATGAAGGCCACCAGCCTCGACCCGCATGCCGGTACGGTGGAATTCAGTCTCGATGGCAACGCGACCTGGACGACGCTGACAGCCGCCGACATCGACCCGGCTACCGGCGACTACCTGTTGCCGCTGCCTCTGACCCTGAACGGTACCCAGGATGGTGCTCACACCGTGGTGGTGCGCCAGACCGATGCCTCGGGCAATGTGTCGACCAGCCAGATCGCCTTCCAGCTCGACAGCGTGCTGCCTTCGCCGGTGATTCAGTTTGCCAACGGTCAGGCCAACAACGTGGTCACCACCGATGGCAGCGTGCGCGTGCTGGCCAGCAGCATCGCTGACCCGGATCTGGATCTGGTGCAGTTCTCGCTGGATAACGGTCTGAGCTGGCAGTTGGCCACCCAGGCCACCGATGGCACCGGCGACTATCTGGTGCCGAGCGCAACGGCCGATGGCCAGCACTTCGTTCAGGTGCGGGTGACCGATCTGCTGGGCTATGTGTCGCCGGTGACGGCCTCGCTGGGCTATGTGATCGATACCCAGGCCACCACGCCGCAACTTCAGATGCTCAACGGCCAGGCTGCTGGCGCCCTGACGGCCGATGGCCAGGTGGTGGTACAGGCCTCCAGCCTCGATCCGAACGTGGCGACGGTGGAATACCGCCTGGACGGCGGCGCCTTCACGGCGATCACCGCCGACGCGCTGGGCCGCTACGTAGTGCCGAGCGCCGCTCAGGACGGCGCCCACACCGTGGAAGTGCGTCAGACCGATGCCGTGGGCCATGTGGGTACCAGCGCTCCGATCAGCTACGTGCTCGACACCCAGGCCACGACGCCGGTGCTGAATCTGGTCAACGGTCATCCGTCGGGTACGGTGACCAGCGATGGCACGATCGTGATTGATCCGGCCAGTCTGGATGCCAACGTCGCCACGATCGAATACCGTCTTGACGGCGGCGCCTGGACCACCGTGACGGCCGATGCCGTCACCGGCAGCTATGTGGTGCCCAGCCCGGCCAAGGATGGCAGCCAGGACGGCACTCACACGGTGGAAGTGCGTCAGACCGATGCAGTCGGCCATGCCGCTACCGCCTCGGTGAGCTATCTGCTCGACACCCGTATCGGCACCCCGACGGTTCAGTTCGCTGGCGGTCAGGCAGACGGCGCCGTGACCGCCGATGGCTCGATCCGCGTGCTGGCCGCCAGCCTGAACGACCCCGATCTGGTCGGTGTCGATTACAGCTTCGATGGGCTGACCTGGGCGGCTGCCCAGCTGGCGACGGATGGTTCGGGTGATTACCTGATTCCTTCGGCCGCTGCGGATGGCACCCATCAGGTTCAGGTGGTGATGAAGGATCTGATCGGCCACGTCTCGGCTCAGCCGGCCGTGCTGAACTACACCCTGGACACCCAGGCCGTCACCCCGGTGATTCAGTTCAGCAATGGCGCTGCCAGTGGCGCCGTCACCGCCGACGGTTCGGTGACGATGCTGGCTTCGAGCCTGGACCCGCATGTGGCCAGCGTGGAGTACAGCCTGGACGGTGGCACCTGGACGACCGCCACGGCTGACGCTGCGGGCAACTATCTGGTGCCTTCAGCCGGTGTGGATGGCGCACACAGCGTGGTGGTGCGTCAGACCGACAGCCTGGGCCATGTTGGCACCAGCCAGACGCTGAGCTACACCCTGGACACCGCCGTCGTCACGCCGGTGATGCATCTGAGCAACGGCGTGGCCGATGGCGGCATCACCAACAATGGCGCGCTGACGATGGTGGCGGCCAGCCTTGACCCGAATGTGGCGCTGGTCGAGTACGACCTCGACAACAGCGGGGTGTGGACAGCGATCGCCCCTGACGCACAGGGCAACTACGTCGTGCCCAGCCCGGCACTGGACGGCACGCAGGACGGTGTGCACACCGTGGCGATTCGCCAGTCCGATCTGGCCGGCAACCCGGTGGCCACGAGCGCGCTGAGCTACACCCTGGATACGTTGGCTCCGGCTGCACCGACGCTGAGTCTGCCGAATGGCACGCCGCTGACGACTGGGGCTGTGCTGGGCAATTCGACCTTCGTGCTGACGCTGCCGGTGACCGATCCGAATGCCTCGGTCGGGTATGAGATCTATGCCACCGGCACGGTGCCGACCGGCCAATGGGTGGCGCTGGTGCCCGATGCGACGGGCCAGCTGGTGATTCCCTCGCTGGTGGCTGCAGGCAACTACAGCCTGGTGGTGCGTCTGACTGACGCTGCAGGCAACAGCATGGTGACCACCCCGGTCGATTTCACGATGTCCGGCATCGCCGGTCCGGCGCTGGCGCTGGTCAACGATACGGGCTTGGCGGTCGTGGCGGATCTGATTACCTTCGATCCGACCCTGGCGGTGACCGCCGACCCGACGACACCGGCCCAGCTGACCCAGGTGCAGTACAGCCTCGACGGCATCAGCTGGGGGACGGTCAATCCAGTGATCGGGTCCGTGGACGGCGCCTACACCGTGCAGGTGCGCATGGCTGACCCGGCCAATCCTTCGGTCACGACGCTGCCGAGCCAGATCAGCCTGGTGCTCGACACGGCGGTGATCACACCGGTCGCTCACCTGAGCAACGGCGTGGCCGATGGCGGTGTCACCAAGGATGGTGCGGTGACGGTCGCCGCGACCAGCATCGATGCCCATGTCTCGCTGGTGGAGTACAGCCTCGACGGTGGCGTTTGGACCTCCCTTGCGGCGGATGCCTTGGGCAACTATGTCGTGCCCAGCCCGGCGCTGGATGGCACCCAGGATGGGGCCCATACCGTGCAGGTGCGGCAATCGGACATCGCCGGCAACCCGGTGGTGACCGGTGCCGTGCTGAGCTACACCCTGGACACCCAGGCTCCGACCGCGGTTGTGCTGGCCAACCCGCAGATCAATGGCACGGTGGTCACCAGCGCCACGATCACGGTGCTGGGCAGCAGCCTGGACGCCAACGTCGCCGCGGTGCAATACAGCCTCGACGGCGGTGCGACCTGGCAGCCGGCCGCGGGCCCGGATGTCAATGGCGACTACAGCGTGGTGGCTCCGGCTACCGATGGTGTCTACGCCCTGCAGATCGTCCAGACCGACACGGCGGGCAATGTTTCGGCGCCGACCTCGGTCGGGTTCACCATCGACACCACCGCAGTTCAGCCGGTAATCCAG
>DALYHR010000034.1:0-8307 GCA_031970775.1 Burkholderiaceae bacterium
CAGGAAGTCATCGACGCGGCCAACGAGCGCGGCATCGCGATGGTCTTCACCGGCACGCGCCACTTCCGCCACTAAGCGGCCCGAGCCCGGCGATGCGTATTCTCGGCATCGATCCGGGCCTGCAGATCACCGGCTTCGGCGTCATCGACAGCGATGGTTCGACGCTGGATTACGTCGCCAGCGGCACGATTCGCACCACCGAACTGCCGCGCGGTGATCTGCCGGGACGAATCCGGCTGATCTTTGAAGGGGTGCGCGAAGTCATCGCCACCTATCGGCCCGATGCGGCCTCGATCGAAATCATCTTCGTCAACGTCAACCCGCAAAGCACGCTGCTGCTGGGGCAGGCGCGCGGTGCGGCGCTGGCGGCGCTGGTGATGGACGGGCAACTGCCGGTCGGCGAATACACCGCGGTCCAGATGAAGCAGGCGATCACCGGCCACGGCTCGGCGGCCAAGCCGCAGATTCAGGCGATGGTGCAGCGGCTGCTCAATCTGCCGGGGCTACCCGGCAAGGATGCTGCCGATGCGCTCGGGTTGGCGATCGCGCACGCGCACGCGTCCCGGTCGATGCTGGCACTGGGCCAGGCCACCGACGTCCGGCGCCGCAGCCACGCTCAATATCGGGGGGGACGGGTTTACTGACCCTCGTCGAGCCGACCGTGCTGGCTGGTCGGGCCGCTGCTGCTGCCTTGGAAGGAGCGGCCGCTGCCGCGCAGCGTGGCATTCCACATCGCCTTTTCGTCCGCTTCCCGCAGGCGCTGACACAGTCCCTTGGCGATGTTCGACAGGATCTTGATGAACTCGTCGACGTTGTACTGATAGACCTGATACAGACCATGGCCCGAGATTTCGATGGCCTGGCAGTGGGTCTTGGCCTGTACGGTGGCTGTGCGCGGTGAGGTGTCGATCAGGGCGACATCGCCGAAGCATTGCCCGGCCCCGAGCGCACCGAGTTCGAAGACATCACTGGGGCCGAGCGACTTGTCGTGCCCATCCCAGCTCTTGGTCACCACAGCCAACCCGGCTTCCAGCGCATACATGCAGGTGGCCTCATCGCCCTGTCGGAAGAAGGTCGAACCTGCTGGCACCACGATCGAGCGCGATTGCTCAAGCAGGCACTGCAGGGCCGGTGGACTGACGCCGTGAAAGACCGGGGTCCGCAGCAGAAGCCCGATCCGGGGGTCGGTGGCCTGGATCTGCGGTTTCTTGGGCTGAAAGGCGTTGAGAAGTCTTTTCACGGGATCTGTGAGCAACGGTAAATGGCCGGCCGGATGCTAGGGGGGGGATTGCGGATCGTCAAGTCAGGTCCGCCCCTGCTGCAGTGCGCGGTGTCGAACTCAGGTTTCGCCGGAGGAGGCGATAGGGGTCTGGATGGTGGTTCCCCCATTGTCCGGTCGTACCTGCTCGAGGGCCCTGGAGGCGAGGTCGGCGATGTAATCGTGAGGCGCGCCGCACTTGATGGCCTCGTTCAGCGCGATCAGGTCGGCACTGATGGCCATACGGCTCTCGGAGAGCAGGCGCTCCATCTTCGAGCGCTGTGCGGCCTCCTTCTGGATCGCCGCCGCTGCCCCGCCGCCGCCCTTGAACAGCGACTCGATGGTCTCGACCAGCCGCTGCAGCACGGTGTAGACCATGGCCGCCGAGAAGCCACCCAGCAGAGCCAGCAGCGGCTTGCCGAAGGCCACGCCTCCGGTATGTTTGGTTCCGCCGCTGTGGGTGGTCGGGCTACCCGCCGAGGCGCTCGTCTCCGGGGCCACAGCCTTGCCGCCTACGCCTTTGGCGTGAAGGGGGGGCGCTGGCACTTCGGGCTCCGCCTCAGGTTCCGAGGCTGCCGGTGCCGTGGCCTGGGCGATCGTCACCGTCTGAAAACTGGTCAGGCTTTCCAGCGAAATCACCTGCGACATCACCAGCCCGGCCATCAGACCCAGGATGATGCGGATCCAGTAGGAACTGTCGTATCGGGTGTCGTAGGTGGCATTGCTGACGTAGCGGTACGAGGAGAACAGGGCGTTGAAGCAGGCCCCCAGCCCTGAGGCGCTCATCAGGAAGCTCAGCACGATGAACAGGTCCCAGCCGTTCATGCTGTAGATGCCGGCCTCGAGATTGGTGTAGTTGACGTGCGAGGACAGGCTGGTCAGCACGAACATCGTCGTGAAAAACAGCGCGGCGACGATCAGGTAGCGCACATTGGGCAACGGGCCGAAGATGCCCATCAGCGTGCCCTTGTGCGGGTCGTTCATCAGCGTGTGGATGGTGTGCGGCATCGCCGGTGCCACCACCTCGGCCAGACGGTTATGCAGCTTGATCGTGCTGGAGATGCTCAGGCGCGGAGCGTCCTTGTTGAGGTGCTCCAGGGCTGGGGTCAATTCATCCGGGATCTTGATGGCCTGCCCGACGGCGTAGTGCACCATCGATTCGCACTCGGCGGTCAGTTGCTTGAGAAAGCGAATGTTTTCGGCGCTGATGGCGCTCGTTGCGGCTGAGGCGAAGGGCAGTTCCGTCGTGGCAGCTGAGTTCAAGCAAGTCTCCCGGTGAGCACGGCCCTCGTGTCATGAAGTTCATCGCCCGGGCCCGAGGGCGGTTCGGTGGCGGCTCAGAGCAGCAACACCAGTCTTTCCAGTAGCAGCACCGCCACGAAAGCGAGGCTGACGACGCCGATCCAGCGCAGGATCAGCCCGGCGCGCTGCAGCCAGCGGCGGTCCCGTGTGGCAACGAAGGCAGCCAGGCAGACGGCGACCGCAGCGATCAGCAGCAGGGCGATCGCGCGAAAGGCCAGCATGGACGGAGGCGGATTGAATTACCAGGCCGGCGCCAGTTCGGCGAAGCCTTCGGGGGCGAGATGCTCGTCCTCGAAGGTCACCAGTTCCCAGGCCTCCTGGTCGGCCAGCAACTGACGCAGCAACCGGTTGTTGAGGGCATGCCCGCTGCGGAAGGCGCTGTAGGCCCCGAGGATGGGATGCCCCGCGACGTAGAGATCGCCCATCGCGTCGAGGATCTTGTGTTTGACGAACTCGTCGTCGTAGCGCAGCCCTTCGGCATTGAGGACGCGGTAGTCGTCGACCACGATCGCGTTGTCCATGCTGCCGCCCAGGCTCAGTCCCCGCGAACGCATCATCTCGACGTCCTTGGTGAAGCCGAAGGTGCGGGCGCGGGCGATATCGCGCTTGTACTGGCCCGAGCCGAAGTCGAAGACGAAGCGCTGCCCCGTGGCGTCGACGGCCGGGTGGGCGAAGTCGATCTCGAAGCTCAGCCGGTAGCCGTGCTGCGGCTCCAGGCGGGCCCACTTGAGCTGACGGCCTTCGCCTTCGCGAATCTCGACGGGCTTGCGCACGCGCAGGAACTTCTTGGCGGCGTTTTGTTGCTCGATGCCGGCCGACTGCATCAGAAAGACGAACGAGGCGGCCGAGCCGTCGAGGATTGGCACCTCGTCGGCCGTGATGTCGATGTACAGGTTGTCGAGGCCGAGGCCGCAGGCTGCAGACATCAGGTGCTCGATGGTCTGAACCTTGGGGGAGCCCGATGCGCCGCCTGCCGAGATCGTCGTGGCCATGCGCGTGTCACTGACCGATTCGGTGGTGGCGGGAATTTCGACCGGCGTGGGCAGGTCGATGCGGCGGAAGACGATCCCGGTATCGGGGGCGGCGGGCCGGAGGGTCAACTCCACCTTCTGGCCGCTGTGCAGACCGACCCCGACGGCCCGGGTCATGGCTTTCAGTGTGCGTTGGCGAATCATGAAAGCAATTCTAGGCAGCCGAGGTTTCAGGCAGATTGCGCTGCGGCTCCCCGATGCCAGTTGGGGGCGCAGCGCCTGTGCGTTACGCGTCAGTCGGCCTGCTTGCGCAGGAACGCCGGGATCTCGATTTCCTCCATGCCGTTGCTGACCAGGGCATCGACCTTGGCGGCTGCCTGGCTGCGGTTATTGCGCCAGACGCTGGGCTGCAGGCCCGGGAAATCGTTGCCCGATCCGACCGTCTGACCGCTGGGCGGTACGTTGACGGCGGCGTTGAGCACCGGAATGTTGTCGGTGGCCGCGGAGCGCTGCACCGGCTGCGGCTGCGCCGAGGCGTATCCGCCTGCCAGACCTTGCTGCGGGGCATGGTGGGCCTGAGGCGCGGCACTGTGGCTGTGCCCGTGCATCGTTCCGGCGCCAGCGACCAACGGCATCGTGGGGCGACCCCCAGAGGCCAGGCCGGTGGCGATCACGGTGACGCGCAACTGGTCGCCCAGCGATTCGTCGTAGGCGGTGCCGAAGATCACATGGGCGTCATCGGCCGCATAACGGCGGATGGTGCTCATGGCATTACGGCTTTCAGAGAGCTTGAAGGTGGCCTTGGAGGCGGCGATCAGCACCAGCACGCCGCGGGCGCCTGACAGGTCGATGCCTTCGAGCAGCGGACAGGCCACTGCTGCTTCGGCCGCTTTGGTGGCGCGATCCGGGCCGCTGGCCGTGGCCGTGCCCATCATGGCCTTGCCAGGCTCGCTCATCACGGTCTTGACGTCTTCGAAGTCGACGTTGACCAGACCGGGGATGTGGATGATGTCGCTGATGCCGCCGACAGCGTTCTTCAGCACATCGTTGGCTTGTGCAAAGGCTTCTTCCTGTGTGACGTCGTCACCGAGGACTTCGAGCAGCTTCTCGTTGAGTACGACGATCAGCGAGTCGACATTGGCTTCGAGCTCGACCAGGCCCGCATCGGCCTGCTGGGTACGGCGCTTGCCTTCGAACTCGAAGGGCTTGGTCACCACGCCGACGGTGAGGATGCCCATGTCCTTGGCGATGCGTGCGATCACCGGAGCGGCACCGGTGCCTGTACCGCCGCCCATCCCGGCGGTGATGAACGCCATGTGGGCGCCTTCGAGCGCGCCACGGATGCGATCCACGGCTTCTTCAGCCGATGCGCGGCCTGCCTCGGGACGCGAACCAGCCCCCAGACCGGTGTGTCCCAATTGCAACAGTTCATGGGCCGACGAACGATTCAGAGCCTGGGCATCGGTGTTGGCGCAGATGAACTGCACACCCTGGACTCCCTGGCTGATCATGTGCTCGACGGCATTCCCACCACCACCACCCACGCCGATCACCTTGATCTGCGTGCCTTGATTGAACTCTTCGATCATCTCGATTCCCATACCGATCTCCTAGCTTACCCCGCCGCAAGCTGAATGACGCCAAGACTCATCGTGTTTTCTCGTGTCAGGCCGTGATTTCACCAGACTTTGGCGCAGATCCCGCACCATTCTGGGGTATTTAGAAATTCTTCAGAAACCAGTCACGGGCCCGTCCATACAGGGAGCGTGCCGGCTTGGCCGGGGCCGCTGACCGCATGGGGCGGGTCCGGGCCATGCGGGCTTCTTCCAGCAGGCCCATGGCCGTGGCGGAGCGCGGGCTGGCCAGCATGTCGTACAGGGCGCCGCTATATGTTGGCAGGCCCCGGCGAACTGGTTTGAGGAAGATTTCCTCGCCCAACTCCTGCATGCCGGGCATCACGGTGGCCCCGCCGGTGATGACGATGCCGGAGGACAGCAGCTCCTCAAAACCAGATCCGCGGATGACCTGGTGGGCCAGCGCGTAGATCTCCTCGACGCGGGGCTCGATCACTCCGGCCAGAGCCTGGCGGCTGATCAGGGTGGGCTCCCGGTCCCCAAGTCCGCTGACTTCGAATTGCGCCGTCGGGTCGGCCATCAGTTGCCGGGCCACGCCGTAATCGAGCTTGATCTCTTCGGCCTCACGGATCGGGGTGCGCAGCGCCATGGCGATATCGCTGGTGATCAGATCGCCCGCCACCGGAATCACGGCGGTATGACGTAGGGCGCCATCGGTGTAGATCGAAACATCGGTGGTGCCAGCGCCGATATCGAGCAGCGCCACGCCGAGTTCCTTTTCGTCCTGCGTCAGTACCGCCAGTGCCGAGGCGCTGGGGTTGAGCACCAACTGCTCGATTTCGAGCCCGCAGCGGCGTACGCACTTGACCAGGTTTTCGGCCGCATGGGCCGACCCGGTGACGATATGTGCGCGCACTTCCAGCCGGCCACCCGACAGGCCGATCGGCTGGCGCACGATCTGACCATCGAGTAAATATTCCTGGGGTTCGACCAGCAGCAGGCGCTGGTCGAGCGGCAGATCGATTGCCTTGGCCGCCTCCACCGCTCCGGCGACATCGGCCTCGGTGACTTCGGGCTCGCGGATCACCACCGTGCCGGTGGCGTTATGCCCTCGCACATGGCTGCCGCTGATGCCGGTGAAGACGCGGGTGATCTTGCAGCCCGCCATCATCTCGGCTTCCTTGAGCGCCTCCTGGATCGCTCCAACCGTGGCATCGATATTGCTGACGATGCCGCGCTTGAGCCCCTGGGAGGGCGCAATGCCCATGCCAGCCAGCCGCAGCTCTCCCGTGGGTAGCACTTCCGCTACCACTGCCATGATCTTGGCCGTGCCGATATCGAGGCCGACCACGAGATCCTTGTATTCCTTGGCCATCGTTCCAGTTCCTGCCTTGCCCGTTCGACGCGCTTTAGCGGCTCTTGCGGGGCTTGGCGTTGTCGGTTGTCGTCATGCCGGCCAGTCGGACTGCGTAGCCCTCGTTGTGCCGCAGGTCGGCGTACTCGACCTTGCGGTGCTGGAATCGACCGCTGAGTTGCCCGACCGAGCGTGCAAAGCGCTCAGTGCGCAGTTGCACCTCTTCGGGCGAACCGCGTCCGATCTGGATCACGGCGCTCTCGTCGAGTTCGACCTGCCAGGACCCTCGGTCCGACAGCTCGACTCGGTGAATCGGGGCCTTCAGCGGGGCCAGCACCGGGGTGAGCCGGTGCCACATTGCCAGCACCTCCGCCGGGCTGCCTTCCGGGCCGCGCAGGGTGGGCAGATCCTCGTCTTCCAGGTCGCCGAGGTTGACTTCGAACAGGCGTCCCTGCGGATCGACCACCAGCGGGTCGGCGCCTTCGCGCTCCCACAGGGCGGCGGGCTGGTATTCGTCGATCTGGATTACCAGCCGGTTGGGCCAGACCTTGCTGACCGTGGCGCGGCGCACCCAGGCCATCGCCTCGATCTGCTGGCGCACCAGGCCCAGGTCCTGAGTGAAGAAGTTGCCCTGAAGGCGCGGCAGGATCTGCGCTGCCAGCGCCTCTTCGCCATGGTGAAGGGCCGGGGTGGCCAGGCGCACCGACTGGAAGGCGAACATCGGTCGGTGAACCAGCCAATGCCCGGCACTGACCAGGGCAGCCACCGCGGTCAGCGACACCATCGCCGTTGCCGTCAGGCGCATCAGGCGCAGATCAAGGGGCAGACGCCAGCTCCGGGGCTCGGGAGCCTCGGCTGCTTTGGGCATAGGCGTCGACGGGGCAGGGCTCATGCGGTGTGGTCGAGGCGGGCGGCAGCCAGCAGGTTCAGACAGAGCTGCTCGTAGCTGATGCCGGCCGAGCGGGCCGACATCGGCACCAGCGAGTGCCCGGTCATGCCCGGCGCGGTGTTCATCTCCAGCAGGAAGGGCTGGCGGTCGCTGGCGCGGATCATCAGATCGGCGCGGCCCCAGCCCCGGCAGCCCAGGGCGCGGAAGGCGGCCACGGCCAGTTCCTGGATACGGCGCTCCTCGGCCTCGGGCAGGCCGCTCGGGCAGAGGTAGCGCACGTCATCGGTGAAGTACTTGTTCTGGTAGTCGTAGCGACCTTCCGGGGCGACGATGCGGATCACCGGCAGCGCCCGGGCCGAGCGGCCTTCGCCGACCACCGGGCAGGTGATTTCCTCGCCGGCGATGAATTGCTCGCACAGCACATCCGGGTCATAGCGGCCAGCCAGTTCGACCGCCGCCGGAATGTCCTCGCGCGCGGTCACCTTGGTAATACCGATCGACGAGCCTTCGCGCGGCGGCTTGAGCATCAGCGGCAGGCCCAGCTCGCCGGTGAGTTCGGCGACGCGTTCAGCGCTGCGGTCATCCGGGCCCAGCCAGCGGTAACGCGGTGTCGGCAGCCCTTCGGCGATCCAGACCCGCTTGGTCATCACCTTGTCCATCGCGATGGCCGAAGCCATCACGCCCGAGCCGGTGTAGGGAATGCCGAGCAGCTCCAGCGCGCCCTGCATCGAGCCGTCCTCGCCGTGGCGACCATGCAGTGCGATGAAGCAGCGCTGGAAACCTTCGCTGCGCAGCGCTTCGAGCGGGCGCTCGGCCGGGTCGAAGGCGTGGGCATCGACGCCCAGACTTTGCAGGGCCTGCAGCACGCCGGTGCCCGACATCAGCGAGATGTCGCGCTCGGCGGAGCGGCCGCCCATCAGGACGGCGACCTTGCCCAGGGAGGCCGGATCAGTGTGTGC